>VGJL01000105.1 GCA_016867495.1 Candidatus Eisenbacteria bacterium
CGATCCTGGTCTTCGATGTGAGCGACCCGATGCGTCCGGAGGTCGTTCGCAGTCTGCGTCTCGATTGGGCCTGGGCAGTCTCCGTCGATGGGGACCGTCTATATGCCAGGGCGCTGGGCGACCTCAGCACCTACGGAATCGAGAACCCGGCGCAACCGATCCTCCTCGGCAGCCATCCCGTGGGTTACATGTACGTCCCACCGTTGGAGGCCCGAGGAGATGTTGTTGCAGTTGGCCAGGCCGGCTCCGTCGACCTGCTCGATGCTGGCGATCCCGAGAACGTCACGGTTCTGGCGAGCGTCCCGATCGAAGGCCAGGTCCGCGGACTCGATTGGCATCCACCGTACCTGTTCGCAGGTGGAAGCACAGAGGTCCTGATTCTGGACACGACCGATCTGCAATCGCCCGTGCGGATCGCCTCGATACGCCTGGCTGCGGAGGTGCGAGGCATCGCGGTGGCCGACACGCTCCTCTTTGTCGCGAGGACGGACTCGCTGGTCGCCTACTCCATCCATGAGATCGAGTCGCCACGCTTCTGCGCTGCTTCCCGCATCTCGCCGGTCCTGCCGCAGCCGGTGGGCTTCGCGGTCAGGGGCGACAGGCTCTACTTCTGTGGGGCGTCCCATCGGGAGACGCGGTGCTACGACATCTCGCCACCCTGTCGCCTCGAGGAGTTGTGCAGGTACTCGGGCGCCTTCTCGCAGTGGCACCCGCAGACTTCCCTCGTCCTCGTGGACGATGTTCTGCTCGCGGGAGGATGGGGCGGACTGCGGTCGTTCGATCTCGACTCAGGCGAATGCCTCCCCGAGCCGGCGGTCTACCCGCTTCCCGACAATGCGAGAGGGATCGGCGTCTTGGGGAACAGGGCCTTCGTGGCATCGGATTACAGGTTCCTGGAATTCGAGGTGGGTGCGGATCACACGCCGCGAGCGGTCGCGGACGTCTACCCCGATGGATATCTCGGCTACGTCATCGATGTGACTGCGGGCTGGGGCGTCACGGGTGCGTCCGAGGTTCGGACCTTCGATCTGTCTGCGACGGGCAATCCGGTCCCGATCGGATCCGTCGCCTGCGAGAGCGACAGTCACATCGAGGTCTTCGATCCCGCCAGGAGGATGGTGGCCGCGTGCGGCGGCCCAAGCTTCATCGTTGTAGACGCGTCGAATCCGGAAGAACCCTTCATCGTCGAAGAGCTGCCGTTACCAGAGTACGAGACGTCGGTGGCGACTGTGTATGAAGCCCCGTTCATCTATGGGATCTCGACTGTCTCCCTGGGGCTCGTCGAGTACGTTCCCGGACAAGCTCCCATCCCCCGCCCCCTCTCCTGGGTCGACACGCCCACGGAGCCGCGCGGTCTTGCGGTGCGCAATCGCCATGCCTATGTGGCCGATGACAACTGCGCGCTCTACATCTACGACTACACCGATCCGGACAACCCCCAGCTCGTGAACCAGATCATGACTGATGTCTGCATCGACAATCCCGACGCCATCCAGATCACCGGGGATCAACTCCTGCTTTGCGGCTTCGGGCTCTCGATCTATAGCTTGGCGGACCCGGTCAATCCCGTGAGGTCCTGCGGGCTGGAGGGCGGAATTCACTACCGAGGGTGGTGGCAGGGCGACCTGCTCTACACCATCTACATGGCGCACGGAGTCTCGGTCTACCGAACGAGTTGTGGGGTTCCCGCGACTCCGCCCGTTGTGTTGCAGACGGAGCCCACAAACGGCGCAGGAGGCGTCGGGATGGCGTCCGTTCTCACGGTTCAGTTCAGCGAGGAGATCGCGCGAGAGACCCTGGACGGGTCGAGCTGGCTGGTCACCGGGTCACGCTCGGGGAGGCACGCCGGTACGATCACATGGCTCGACGCGAGCGGCACCAAGGCGCGATTCGATCCAGCCGAGGACTTTTCGTGCATGGAGGCAGTGAGCTGCGTCATCACGGATGCCGTGACGGATCTTGATGGAAACCATCTCGATGGGGACGGAAACGGCGTCTCCGGTGGAGACTGGTCTTGGGGCTTCTCCACCGGCGGGGGCCAGAGGAGGGAGTTTTCGCCGAACATCCCCTCCCGCAGGTACTTCCTCTTCTCCTTGCCCTCCGCCGTGGAAGGAGGCGCTCTCTCTTCGCTGTTGAGCGAGATGGGAACCCCCGGAACAGTCAACTGGGCCGCCTACGGCTACGAGGAGGGGGCGCTGGTCAAGAATCCCGTGGGAGAGATCGGCCGCGGCTACTGGCTCTGCACGGCGCGCGAGTCGAGGCCCGGAGTCGTGGGATGCGAGTTCCCCGACACGGTCACGGTGGGATTGGAGGCCGGCTGGAACATCCTTGGGTGGCCTGCCGGCTTCTCGTCGCCGCCCCCGTGGGACTCATGCGCGGTTGTGCGTGGCTCCGATCTGATTCCGTTTGGGACTCCGACAGGGCCGGTGCGTCCCGTCATCCACTGGTACGACGACCCATCGGGCGATCTGGTGAACAACGGTGCCTGGAAGAGCCTTGGTCCGGAGGAGTGGGCCAGCGATGGGAATCCTTGGGGCGGGTACTTCGTCTTCGCCACGGAACCTTGCACGTTCCGATTCGCTCCTCGCGTGAACGCGAAGGCCCAACACGAATCGGGCCCGATGTCGGATGTGAGGAACGGAAGTAGCCGCTCGACTGGGAGCGTTCGCCGGGATCTCGGCGCCGGAGGCGTGGCCGCTCCCGCCTGGTCGTTCACATTCTCGGCCTGTGGCGGCCCCGCGAGCGATGGGGGCGTGGTCGTGGGGGCGAGGGCCGGCGCGGGGAGCGGATACGATCGATACGATGTCGAGAAACCGCCGATGGTCGATGGCGGCGTGCGGCTTGCGATTGTCCATGTTGATCGGTCCTGGGCCGAGTACCTGAGGGACTATGTCGGGGACGATGCGGAGTCGGCGCAGTGGGAGCTGCGCGTCACGGGCGATGCGGAATGGGCCTCCCTGGCATGGTCGGGCTCTGGGTCGCTGTCGCCGGAGCAGTACCTCTATCTGATCGATCCGGTCGCGCGCCGCGCAGTAGATCTGAGGCGAGGCGACCGTTATGAGTTCCTCTTGCCGGCAGCCGGGCGGGATTTCCAGGTGCTGCTCTCGCGCGAGCCGTGGCACGGAGCGCTGTTCGAGCCAGTCGAGACAGGGTTCGAGGCTCTGGGCCCCAATCCGACGCGAGGCCCAATGACGATCCGATTCGGGGTCGGGAAGCCCGGCCCCGCGCGCGTCGATCTCTTCGATGTGCAAGGGAGACGCGTCGGGGAGCTCTGGCGGAGCATCGTGGACCCGGGCGTCTACGAGATCGGCTGGAACGCGCGGGAGTGTACGATCAGCCCGGGCGTCTACTTCGTGAGAGTGCAGGCTACTTCGGGAGCCGATGCGCGCTCCATCCAGGTGGTTCGCTGATGTGCGTACAAGGCGAAGTCAGCGCATTGTTGGAGGGATGATGGCACGGATTCCTCGGGTTCTCAGGAGCAGAGGCTTGATGCTATTGAGCGGTCGGGCGAGGGGAATGCTGACCGGGGGGCTCCGCGTCGCGCTCCTGATCGCGGTCTCGGGCTGCGCCACCACGGGGGGGCGCATGCATCAAGAGGGGCGGCTGGAGCTGAAGTCCCGCAACTATGCCGAGGCTGCTCGGCTCCTCTCCCTCGAGCTGGAGCGGAGACCGGGCGACTGCATGGTGCGGCGCGACCTCGGGATAGCCCTCTTCAAGGCGGGCCGCTACCCGGAAGCGGTGGAGCACCTGAGTGCCGCGGCGGTCTGCCTGCCGGGTGACGGGGCCGCCCTCTACTACCTCGGGTCCGCGCACGAACAGAACAGCGAGATCGAGGATGCGATCGCGACGTTCCAGCGAAGCGCTGAAGTGAGGAGGTTCACGCGCTACCGGGAGCTGATGCAGGAGAGGCTGAAGCAGCTCGTGCGCAAGCAGATCCTCGTCGACGCCCGGAAGCGCATCGCCGGGGAGGACACGCTGAGCACAAGAGGATCGCCGGAGTGCATCGCCCTCTCCCCTCTCGATGTCCGTCACGCACAGCAGGAATACGCGCCGCTGGGCCTGGCCATGGCGGAGTGGCTGACCACGGACCTGGCGAAGCTGCGGAGTCTGAGAGTGGTCGAGCGCCTTCGGCTGGACGCGATCCTGACCGAGCTGCACCTGCCCGGGATCGATCCCGAGACCGCTCCGCAGGTGGGCCACTTGCTGGGAGCCGGCAGGGTTGTGAGCGGTGGTCTCATCGGAACGGGGGGAGACGCGATCCGCATCGAGCTTGGCGTGATCGACACCGAGACTGGCGAGACGATGCCCGGGATCTCGGCCGGCGGGGAGGTGTCTGCTTTCTTCAGTGTGGAGAAGGATCTGGTTTTCAGTCTGATCCAAAGGCTCGGCATCACTCCGAACGCCCTTGAGAGGGCGGAGATCCAGCAGATCCCAACCAGGAAGCTGAGCGCCATGCTCGCCTACGGGAAGGGGCTCATGGCAGAACGGGTGGGCGACGTGGATGAGGCGAAGGCCGCCTATGAGGAGGCGCTCGCCGAGGACGCAGGATTCAGCCTGGCGAACGATGCTCTGGACGCATTGCCTGCTGCGGACGCCACGATCGGAGGGCTAGAGGAGACTGCGGAGGGCGATCTCCTAGGCCGCGGCGGGACGGGACCAGACGCCGATGAAACGCAAGATCGACTTGCGGAGACGGATCGTCTGGTCGGCTCCGGCCTGTGGCCGCTGGATCCCAACGAAGTCTCTCCCGTCCCGCCCACCGATCAGATCCCAGAACCTCCGCCGCCGCCGGCGGAACCGCCGCCGCTGGTTCCCGATCCACCTCCGCCCCCGAGCGGGATGTGACGAGGCGGTCATGAAGACGCAACTTCTCTCTACTGTTGGTCTGGCCCTGGCGGTCCATCTCCTTCTCGTATCCCCCTGCGAGGGGGGAGGCCGAGTTCGGCTCGACACGAGGTACGAGCGCTGGACGTGGGAGATGGAGGGAATCGGCGGGGATGCGGTTGTTGGTGAGATGACCACCCGTCTCTCCCTCGGGCTCACGCTGATGCCGGGTGTCGACGCGGAGGTGACTACGGGCTACGCGGGTGCCTCGTGGAGCGGACCGCAGACGGAAGCGGGGAGCGCGGCGAAGAACCTGAGCGGGATGCTCGACACGAAACTGCGTCTGACCTACCGGGTAGGCGATCGCCTGTTGATGCGCGTTGGGTTGAACGGCCCGACGGGAACGACGGAGCTGTCTGCCGAGGAACTTCCGCTGGCACAGGCGCTCGCGTCACGAGCCCTCTCCTTCGACGGGAATCGGCTTGGGGGGGGATTCGACGTCGATCTGGGGGTCTCTTTCGCGACGAATGCGGGGCCGGCGGCCGTCGGCCTCGGCGCAGGATACCTCCTCAAGGGCGGGTACACGATCAGGGAGGAGACGGAGACCTACGAGCCCGGAGATCAGGTGTCGCTCGCGGGAGGCATCGACCTGAGCAACCCGGCATGGCTATGGCGCGGGAGCGTGCGAGCCATCCTGTATCAAGCCGACCGGTATGACGCGGTCGACTTCTATGAAGCGGGAGACCGGTACGACGGCCAGATGACCTTGCTCCATCGATGGGCGCAGACGTCGCTCTGGGGCTCCCTCTGCCTGGTCTCCTTCGGCGACACAAAGGAGGTCGGCGGTGACGGCCTGAGCGAGAGCGAGTCCCGCACGTTGCGGGGGGAGTACTACGCGGAGGCAGGGATGCGGTATGAAACCCATTCCGGACTCAAAGTGTCGCCGACAGTCGGCCTTCGCATCCTTCGCGGCACGAATGGGGGCGAGGGAAAGGCGCGTCGCGTGGATCTAGGACTCGCGACGGTGATGCGGCTCAGCCCTCGGGCGGGCCTCGAGGTCAAAGGACGCTACGGGCTCGGACGGCTCGAGCAGGCGGCACCTGAACTGACTAACCCGGGGGAGAGCGACCTCTCGGGTCTCGCCGGGGCCGTTTCCCTCATGGTGGACTTCTGAGAGGGTGTTGGAGATGACGCCGATCACTTCCACCGAGGTCGCCGCGCTTCTGACGCGCGTGCGCGCCCTCCTCGGCGCGAAGTATGCCGAGATCGAGCATCACGCGACCGGCGGCATGAAGGTGATCTTCGTCGGGACCAACCGCAAGCTCGCGCGCAGGGAGGCGATCAAGGTTCTCTGGATGCGGCGCGAGATGGCTCCGGAGGATCTCGTGCGCTTCCAGCGCGAGTGGCGAACGGTCGCCGCGCTACGGCATCCCAATGTTGTCGCGATCCACGACGCGGACTACAACGCCGGCGAGAGACTGGCCTGGATGGCCGAGGATTTCATCGAGGGGCCGAGCCTGGGCGAGCTTCTAAGGAGCCAGGCCCTGACGGGGGACCGCAAGCTCGGCATCGCGATCCAGGTCGCCTCCGCCCTCGAGTACGCCCATTCGAAGGGAATCGTCCATCAGGACATCAAGCCGGAGAACATCCTGGTGGACGCGCGGGGGCGGGCCTTCGTGACTGACTTCGGAATCGCCGCGATAGCTGGGCAGCCGCGTGGGGCGGCCGGTCCGGTGTTCGGGACGCCGGCCTTCGTGAGCCCCGAGCAAGCACAGGGCCAGCCGGTCGACAAGCCGAGCGACCTCTACTCCTTCGGCCTCGTCCTCTACGAGATGTTCACCGGGCACCGGCTCTTCGAGGGGCCGAACGCCGAGGATGTGCTCCGCCGACAGATCCACGAGCCGCCCCGCAGCCCCCGCTCGATCCGCCCCGATCTCCCGGAGTCCCTGAACACGCTCCTCCTTATGCTCATCCAGAAGGACCCGGCCAAGAGACCGACGGCCGCAGAGACTCGCCGGCAGCTCGAGGCGATCTCGCGGACGATCGGGGGGGCGCGCAGACCGCTGCCTGCGTGGCCGGTGCTGGCGGGTGGCTTACTTGTCGGGGTGGTGCTCATCGGGTACATCCTTGGCCGGGGGGGAGGGCCTCCTCCGCTAACCGAGGGGAACCAGGACGGGAGGGGCAAGGACCCACCTACGACTGATTCTGCTTCCGTGCCCGGTACGCGCGACACCGCAGTGGTTCTCGACGACAAAGATCCCAAGCCAAGGCCTGAGCGCCCCGATTCGACTCTATTCCCCTCTCCGGCCCCGAAACCCCCGGTCCAGGCCAGCGTCACAACCGGCACGATTCACATGCGGGTGGTGTTTCCGAGTCAGTCGGGCG
Source organism: Candidatus Eisenbacteria bacterium (assembly GCA_016867495.1). Classification (NCBI taxonomy): domain Bacteria; phylum Candidatus Eiseniibacteriota; species Candidatus Eiseniibacteriota bacterium. The sequence goes on from VGJL01000105.1 coordinate 7,210, forward strand.
AGAACCCCGGGAGAGCCCAGATCATGTTAGACGGCAGCCCGACCAACCGCTATGTGCCATTCACACTAGATCGAGTGTGCACGCTTGGCGTCCCGATCACGATCTCGCTGCGATGTTCGGGCTATGAGTTCGACCCACCGGAGATCGAGCGGCGACCTTCTACGCCAGGCGAAACGCTCGAGTTCCGTTTCCAGGTCGCGAGAAGTCCGTAGGACTCCCCGTATCTGGATTGAAGACGGCGTTCTCCTGATAGAAGCACGCGCGGGACGGAGGTTGAAGATGTCTCATAGATACGCTCGATCGACACTCATGCGGATGGGTCCGGTGGTTCTCGTCGCGTTGGTATCGACGCTCCCCGCCCGGCCCTCGCTGGCCGCTCAGCAGCTCCAGGCACCCTCGACTTCCGAAGGGATCAAGGTCGCCGAGGAGAGTTACTACGGGGCGCTGTTCGAGCAGGCGATCCGCCATCTGAACGACTACCTCGCGCGGCAGGATCTTATCAATGCCGAGCGCGTCGATGGATTGAAGCTCCTCGGCTCCTGCTGGATCGCACTGGGCGAGCGGGAAAAGGCGCGCGCAGCCGTCGAGGAGATTCTGGCGCTCGAACCGGACTTCTTGATCGATCCAGACACTGTGCCGCCGGGTCTCCTGCAGGTCTACTTCCGGGTGCTGGATGATCAAGGCAAGCTTGCGCTACGGCGCGGGATCAGATCAGTCGCTGTCCTCGATCTCACGAACAGCTCCGTCACGGCTCGCGACGACATGGATCCCCTTCGGCAAGGACTGGCAGACGCGATGATCACCTGCCTTGCCGCCGACACATGCCTTGTGGTGGTCGAACGGGAGCGTCTCGAGTATCTCCGCAAGGAGATCGGCCTCCAGCGAACCAGCGAATTCGACCAGGAGACGGCAGTCACTGTGGGGAAGCTCATCGCCGCCCAGCTCCTTCTCATGGGGGGATTCACCCGGATCGGGGACAAAGTTCGGATCGATGTACGCCTCGTGAGGACGGAGACAAGCCAGGTCGTCTGGACTCAGTCGGCCGAAGGGACGATTGCCAAGATCTTCGCGCTCGTCGAGAAGATCGCCAAGCCGGCCGGCGAGTTCATCTGCCAACGGCCGCTCCCCGGGCCATCCAAGCAGGATGCCAGCTATCAGGCGCTTCTCGCCTACTCGAGGGGCTTGGACTTCCTCGATCGCGGGGAGATGAACGAAGCGTACAAGAGCTTTCAGGTGGCCCTGGAGACATCTCCGGACTTCGAGAAGGCGCGCCGCCGGATGCGGCAGCTCGCGCCACTCCTGGCCTCGCAGCAAACCGGTGAGAGATAGTTGCAGGCACTCCGAAGTGTAGAGGGAGACAATGTCATGAAACTGAACATTCTGAATGGAAACCGTGCCGGCCTCGACGTGGACGCCGTGAGCGAGCGCGTCTGTGTAGGTTCCGGCCCCGAGAACGACCTTCTGCTGACCGATGTCGGCATCTCGCGGGAGCACGCCGAGCTCCGCCGGAACGGGAGCGCGTGGTACGTCATCGATCTGGGTAGTATGAACGGCACATACGTCAACGGAGAGCAGGTGATGCGCCGCCGCAGGGTCTCAAGCGGCGACATCCTGGCGTTCGGACGCACCGAGGTCGCGCTGGAAGAGAACGGCGGCGGCGAGACGCAGATGTTGCGCAGGCCGGATGCAGCGCAGCAGCGCCCCGAGTCGACGGAAACTCAAGCCGTCGGGGTCGAGGCCGCGCCGGCCGTCAGCTCAGGGACTCCCGCGTCGGACGAGAGCGACCCTTACTGGGTTGCGCCCA
>VGJL01000106.1 GCA_016867495.1 Candidatus Eisenbacteria bacterium
CGACGGCCGTCCGCCGGCCGGCGCAACGTCATGCGGGGCCGCGGCCCAATCCTCTTTCTTCTCGCGCTCCTCCTCTTGTGCGGACCCGGCGCCGCCGCTCCCGGGGGCCGTCTCGATGTGACCTACCAGAGCCCGGACGGCTACCGGATCTTCGCCTCTCACTATCGGCACGAGGGCCCCGCGGCTGGAGTCGTCCTGCTCTTCCCCGACCCGGGAGAGGGGAGGGCCGCGTGGTCGGTCCTCGCCGATTCCATTCGCGGGCGCGGCCTGGACGTCCTGGTGCCCGAGCTCCGGGGGACAGGCGTCAGCGTTTTCCAGCGGGGGATTAGGCGGGAGAGGAGCCGGACCCCGATGCGGGAGGACTCCGAGACCGGGCTGGACGCAGCGGCCGCGATGCGATATCTTCGCGCCTTGCCGGACGGCGTGGCCCATCCGCTGGTCGTGATCGGCTCCGGGGAAGCTGCTTCCGCGGTCCTCGGGTGGCGCGACGGGACGGCGGCCGCCGGATGGATCTTGCTGTCTCCTTCCATCGGGGGAGGGAGGCGCCCGACGGAGCCGACCGCCGGTTCATCCGTGAAGCTTCTTGTCTTGACATCGAGCGGCGACATCCAGGGGACCGAGTCGGCGGCGGCCTTGCTCCTGCGGGATCGTGAGGCGGAATGCTGGATAGCCGAAGGAACGGCTCGGGGAGCGGAGTTGCTCGCCGCAAGGGCGGATCTCCTCCCCGATCTGCTCGACTGGATCTCGGGCGCGTGCGGCGGCCGGTGAGACGTCTCGCGGTCGCCTTCCTCCTGCTCTCTCTTTGCCCCACCGCTCCCTTCGCGCTCGAAGGGGCGCTCCTGCTGGAGGAGGCCCGCGCTCTGTCCGACCGGGGGGAAGCGGCGGCCGCACGAGAACAGCTCGTCCGCGCGCGCTGGAGCGCCGGCGACCCGGCGCTCCGCAGGCTGGCGGAAACGCTTCTGCGCAGGAGCGAGGCCTCTCTCCCCGAGACCTTGCGCTGGGACTGGGCCGTTCTGCCGAGCGACAACCTCGGCAGCCCGGCCGGAGTGGAGGACCTTCCCTTCGCCATGGCTTGGCTGATGAGCGAGGAGGTCCTCTCGCGAGGCTACTCGCGGACGGCTCCCCTCCATCGCGTCGTCGCGGCGCTCGATCGCCTTCCGGAAGGCGCTGCGGCCGCCACGCCGGCTTTGGCCTCGACCCTGCCGATCCAGACGATCGAGGGGCTCAAGGTGCGTCTCGCGATGCTGCCGGGGCCAACCGGGAAACCGCTCTACTCCGGCGCGATCGACCCGGAGGCGGGACCGGGGTTGCGGGATGCCCTGCGTGCCTTCCAGTCCCTGAAGGGGCTCGAGCCGACGGGGGAGGCGGACGGCAGGACGATGGGGGCCATCCAGGAGGCGTACGAGCAAGCGCTCCTTCGGCCCACTCGTCCGATCGAAGCCGCGGGAATCGTCGATCTCTCGGCGGCGATTCCCGCGCGACACCTGATTCGCTCGAGCCTTCGCGTGCGCGAGGGGCGGCTCGTTTTCGAAGTCGCCATCCTCGACGCGCAGGGACGCCGGCTCTGGGGTCCGGTGGTGGATGAGGGGCCGCTGGAGAACGGAGCGATCATCGCGCGCTCCACGCTCCTCAGGCTTCTCGACCTCATCCCGGCCGAGTGGAGGCCGGAGCGGTTCTCGGGGATCGAAGAGCCCCTTCCATCGCTCGCCGATCTGCAGGAGGCGGGGAGATGGGCCCTCGTGCGCGCGCGGGGAGATCTCGCTCTGGCGAGGCTGCGTGGCTCGGCCCTGAGAGAGCGCAACCCGGGATGGGAGCGGGTCCTGGTTGCCGTGGACGCCGATCAGGCCGGCCCCAGCGAGATCGCCTCATGGGAGGACGCGCTCCGAAAGCGTGTGCTGCTCTTGGGCTCTGTCGGGGAGGAGGATATCCCTCTGACGCTCGAGGAGACCGTGAGCGAGATGCCGGGCGTCTTCGGATCGCCGGGCGATGCCAGGCGCGGACCCGTGAAAGCCCTCGGCGGCGAAGGGAGACTCCGTCTCGAGGGGAGGTTCCCGTGAGGCGCGGGCGGCTCTTCCTCCTCGCTCTCTGCGGCGTCGCGCTCGCAGTTGTCGCGGACTCCGCGGGGGCCCTCGATCTGACGCCGCGAACGGCACGCGCTGGAGCCAGATTCTCGAACTGGAGGATCGAGGGGGGAGAAGCGGAGCAGAGCGTGCGTCAAGCCTGGCTCCCCATCGAGATCGGCCTAGAGCCCCTTCCCGGGGGCGAGGTCAGCCTCGGTTTCGATCTCAGGCATCAGGAGATGGAGGGCAGCCCATCCGCCAAGTCGTCCGGAGTCGGCGCAGGATGGCTCAACGCGCGCCACCGCGTCGATCACAGATGGATCCTCGGGCTTGGCGCCGTCGTCCCGCTGCGGGATCCCTCCCTGACGGGAGAGGAGATGCGCCTGGCCTCGCTGTTGGAGGAGACGGGGCTTCGCATGCCGGTTGGCGGGTTGGCTCCCGGACCGGGCGTGGAGGCGCGCGCGCTCCGGATGATCCCGCTGGGCGCAGTCCACAAGGCGGGCGTTGCGGCCGGCATTCTGATTCGAGCGCCATACCGAGCTGCGCGGGGCGAGGGATCGCTCGATCCGGGCGATCGTCTCCGGCTGGCGGCGGCTCTGAACGGACCCTACCAGGGAGTCCACTGGTCTCTCACCGCCGCGGGCACGACCGAGGGCAATTCGAAGCTGCGCGGCGTCGATCGCTACCGCGAAGGGGAGCGCCTCGATCTGGCCCTTGGGCTCTCCCGCCCCGGCAACCTCTCGCTTGAAAGCCTGTTACGCCTCTTCCTTCAAGCCGAAGGCGAAGCAAGCGTGGGGTGGGCCGCCCCGAGCGGCGGCTCGGTCCTGAGCGGCGGCATCCAGACGGCATGGGGGGACGACTGGCGATGGCGGGCGGCCCTCACGGCCTGGCGCTACGAGGGGTTCGACGACCTGATCGCGGATCCGGTCGTTCTGAGGCCTTCCGTCGGCCTGCTCAAGAGATGGGGTCGGCAGGGAATCGAGGGGTCGATCGCCCCCGCTCTGGGTAGCGCGCGCGAGGGGCGCAGCCTCCGCGGACTCGAGGTCTCCTTCCTCTGGAGTCTGGGGCAGTGAGAATCGCGCGATCGCGACTGAGGCGGTTGCCGCCCCTCTTGCTCGCCGCGGGGCTGCTTCTCTCCTGCATGGCCGACAGGGTCACCGACTCGGGCGGGGGCCATCTGCTCGTTCGCTTCCTCGTCGCGGAATCGGCGAAGCTCGACAGCCCGACTCCCGCGCAGGCCGACGGCGCGGGGGACGGCGGATCCGCCGGACGGCCCGACTCTCTTGTCGTCGCCGTCCGCAACGGAGCCGGGACCCAGGTGGCCTTCGCGCGAGCGCCGATTCCGCCGTCGGGCGATGTCTCTCTGGAGTTTGCCGTGCCGCCGGGCCGCGACATCGAGGCGCTGCTCCAGGCCGAAGGGCCCGCGCCGACAGGAAGGGGAGGAATCTACTTCGGACGGCAGGGCGGGATCGTGATCGAGCGCGGCCGCGTCACCGAGACCACCGTTCTTCTTTATCCGGCATTCGCCGGGCCGCCGGTCATCGATGGAGAAGAGGGGGGGCTCCGATACACGGTGAGGTGGTCGCCGATCCCGGGAGTCGTTTCGTATCTGCTCAGGGAAGAGGCGGAAGGCCTGCAGACCGATTACACCCTCGCGGCGGCGGAGACGGCGCGGGTCTTCACCCCCGGCATCGAACGGGGGACCGCCGGGTTGCCGCGCGAGAGCGGCCGGCTGCGAGCCGAGCCGTCTTTGCGGGCGAGCCAAGCCGCGACGGGCCGCGCCTACAGGGTGCGCGGGGAGCTTCCGCTCGGGACCGGCATCTTCAGCGACTCCTCCTGGATCGACCTGGACCCATGGTTCGACCTCCCGCGCGTGATCGCCCTCTTCGCTTCAGGCGCGGCCATGCCCGACAGCGCCGAGGAGATCGCCGACACATGCACCATAAGGGTCCGGTTCGACCGCCAGATGGAGCTCCCGCTCTCCCCGCAGGACACGCTCGTCTCGGTCCGCGCTCTCTCTTCGGGGCAGACCGTCGATCTCGCTCGCAGCGCGCAGAACGGGTTCTCGGATCTTCTCCTCCGATCGATCGCGCCTCTCGATCGCGGGACCTGGTACAGGCTGCGCGTTTCTTCCTCCCTGCGAGGAGACGACGGACGCCGCCTCGACCAGGAGCCGAGGAGGGAGGGGTTGCAGGCCTTCGCGATCGACTTCCGCGTGGAGGTGTACGACCCGATCCGCGTCATCGGGATCTCCCCGGAGGACGGGGCGACCGACATCGCCCCTGTCGCTATGATCGTCGCCACGCTCAGCCATGCCGTCGATCCCGCGAGCGTCGATGCGGGCAGCCTCCGTCTCGTGGGCCCCGGCGGCGATGTCGCTGCCTCTCGCCAGGTCTCGGGCGGCGGGAAGACCCTGACCCTCGACCCCTCGGGGGAGCTCGAGTACGGGGGCCGATACGCGATCCGGCTCGAGACGACGATCCGGGATGCGGAGAGAGGGGAGCCGCTCGATCAGGATCCGCTGCAGAGCGGGCTGCAGCCCTTCTCTTCCGACTTCACGGTGCTCGCGCAGCCGAGGGGACCCTCTGTCGCGTCCACCGTTCCCGTCGCGAACGAGCCCCACCATCCCGTCTACGAGGCGGCGCGCGTCGAGTTCGACCGGCAGATCGATCCGGCGACATTCCTCCCGGGGCAGTCCGTTCTCTTGCAGCGCAATCTCAATGGACTGTGGGTGAATGTCGCCCTGCGTCCCGGCCCCTACAGCGACGATGGGAAGCGGTTCATCCTGGTCCCGGCGAGCGACCTGGCCCGCGACACCGAGCACCGTCTGATCATCCGATCGGGTACGGCGGGCGTGCGGGACGCGGGCGGCATCCCTTTCGATCAGGACTACGATACGCCCGGATTCCAGGACCTCGATCTTCGCTTCCTCTCCGAGCAGAACGTCAAGGTCATCGCCGTCCATCCCCCGAACGGAGAGGAGGGCGTGGCATGGGACGTGGAGGTGAGGCTCACCTTCGATCCGGGAGTGCGGCCTGCGTCCGTGGCGGAGACGACCGTGGCCCTGCTGCTGGATGGAGTCGGCGTTGCGGCCGCGCGCTTCGTCTCCCCCGATGGACGGGAGGTCAGGCTCAGGCCGGACAGTCCGCTGCGGGCGTTCCGTCGCTATCAGGTGGCGGCGGGGGCGGGTCTCCTCTCCGAGCGCGGCGGACCGTTCGACCAGGACTACTCCCTCGCGGGCCACCAGAGCTTCTCGAGCCAGTTCACGACGATCCAGGAGACGGTCGCGCCTTTCGTCGTCCAGGTCGCCCCCGCCGAGGGAGCCGCCGGGATCCGCGCCGACACGTCGGTGACGGTCGTCTTCAGCGAGCCCGTTCGCCCGAGCCTCGTGGAGACTTACTTCCATCTCACCAGGGGCGACTCGACCGGGCCGGCCGTCGCGGGCAGGGTGGTGCCGAGCCTCGACTCTCTCTCCGCGCGATTCGAGCCCTCCTCTCGACTCGCTGACTTGACGAGCTATCACGTTCACATCGAGACCCTGATCACAGATCGCTTCGGAAACGGCCTCGACCAGGATCCGGTCCGGGCGGGCAGGCAGAAGTTCCACTCCTCCTTCACGACAGAGCCCGAGAGGATCCCGCCGAGCGTACTGTCAGTGGATCCCGCGGACGGGGAGAGCGGCGTGGGGGTCGCTGACCCGGTCATCGTCGACTTCAGCGAGCCGATGGATCGATCCTCATTGGGGACGGCTGTGCGCGTGGAGATCTCCGGTGTCGCGCACCCGGGGACCTTGAGCTTCGATGATGACGATCGCCGTGCCATCTGGATTCCCGCCGGGAGCCTGCCCTTCGACCGTTCTGTCACGGTCGTTGTCGACACTTTGGCTCTCGATCTCGCGGGGAACCGGCTCGACCAGCACCCCGATCCCGCTCACCCCGGTCCCGATCCGTTCACGAGCGGCTTCCGGACCGAGCCCGACGCCTACGGTCCCGTCCTCGTCGCGTCGGTCCCAGAGGACGGCGCCATCGCGGTCGACATCGATGTCGATCCCGTCCTGACCTTCGACGAGCCCCTGGATCCGACGACCATCGGAGAAGGCTCGATCCGATTTACCGATTCGACCGGGGCAGCGATCCCCGCCGCACGCGTTGCCGACTCCGACAACAGGGAGGTCTCGCTGCTTCCCGCTGATCCGCTACCTTTCGAGTCGCGCATTCTGATCACCCTGACGCCGGCCCTGGCCGACACGCTCGGCAATCCCTTCGACGGCGACCCTTCGCAGGGGGGCGGGCAGGAGCGGACGATTTCCTTCAGAACGCGTGCCGAGAACATCCCCCCGCGCGTGACCGATCTGCTCCTCGACGGGGGACCCTGGCCCGCGGTCGACACGCGGGTTCGGCTCGTCTTCTCCGAGCCCGTCGACATCGCGAGCGTCAACGAGGGGACTTTCCGCCTCCTCGATGGAGGGCTGCCGGTCGATGCCACGAGGACCGTCTCGGCAAGCGGGGATACGGCGACGCTCGCTCCGGCGGCCGATCTCCAGTTCGAGACGACCTACACGGTCCGCGCGGAGGGAGTCCTCGACCGCAAGGGGAATCGGCTCGACCAGGATCCGTCGGTGCCGGGGGAGCAGGCCTACGAGGCCTCCTTCACGACGGTGACGGAGCAGGGCCCGCCGCCGCGCGTCGTGTCGAGCCTGCCCGGCGGGGGCGACACCGATGTCGATCCTCTGATTGTCCCGCGACTCGTCTTCAGCAAGCCGATGGATCTCTCCTCGTTCACGCCCACCACACCGGGTCTGATCCGTAACGGATTCGCCGTTTCCGTCGACCGGCAGGCGGAGCCCGGCGACACCGCTTTCGTCTTCCTGCACGCGCAGCCCCTCCAGGCGGGACGCTACCAGTGGCTCACATCGATGAGCCTCCGCAGCGCGGACGGGGCCCGGCTCGACCAGGACCCGGCCGTCCCCGGCAACCAGCCCTACCTGGCGGAGTTCGAGGTGGGGGCGCGACCGGTCGCCGACGCGGGCCCAGGAGTATGCGCGCTGGGCGACAGCAGGACGATCGTCTTCGATGCGAGCGGCTCGACCGATCCGGACGGGACGCTGGTGAGCGTTACATGGGATTGGGGAGACGGGAGCCCCCCGGAGACTCTGCCGATCCCCGCGGGCCTCTCGGCATCCCACACCTATGCCTGCACCGACACGGCGGGGTGCGACGGCCGCGACAGCGATGGCGACGGAGAGATCGACGAGACCGGAGAGGAAGGTTGCGACGAGAGCTACCACGTCATCATGAGTCTCGAGGACTCAGACGATCTGCGGGCCGCCGACACGACCGGAGTCTCGTTCTGTTCCTTCCTCGTCCGGAGGTCGGACCCGTCCTCAGGGGCGGCGGCCGTCGACACGCTCAAGACGATCCGTGTCACGCTCTCGCGCGCCTGCGATCCATCGACAGTCGATCCCTCGACCGTCTGGCTCGAGATCCAGGGCGGCGGAAGCATCGAGCTCGCCCGCTCGACGGAGGACGGAGACAGGATCCTGGTCTTGGATCCGGCCGCGTCGCTGCTTCCCGACACCACCTACACGATCCGCGTGGCGTCGATGCTGAGGGCACCGCTAGGGGAGGCGCTCGACCAGGAGCCGTGTGTTCCGGCCTATCAAGGGTTCGCATCCTCCTTCCAGACGGTAGCGCGCGCTGCCGTGCTGTTGGCTCCTCGAGGGAGGGAAAGGCCCGCGGAGCAGGGTTCCCGGGAGACGAGACCCTAGGTCTGCCGGATTCGCCCGCGGGGACCGATTCGCGCGCGGCGGAGCCGGAGGCCAAAGAGAGGCGGCGGATCCGGATGACGGATCCGCCGCCTCTTGCTCGATCGCGCCCTCGGGGCGCGGCGCTTTCCCCTCGCGGGAGGGCTGCGAGCCTACCGCAGGATGGTCAGCCTGCGGCTCTGCTGGAAGGCCCCCGACGTGAGGCGGTAGAAGTAAACGCCCGAACCGACCTGATGGCCCTGGTCGTCGAGGCCGTCCCAGGTCACCTGCTGCTGCCCGGCATCCGCCTGCCGATCGAACAGCGTGCGGACGAGCCGGCCGGAGGCGTCGAAGATCTCGAGGCGCGCCTGGCCCGCGTTGCTCAGACGGAAGTTGATGGTCGTCCCCGGGCGGAACGGATTCGGCGCGTTCTGCGACAGCTGCGGCGCGAGCCCGCCTCCGATCTGGTCGACGGCGCCGGGGTTCGGCGTGAAGCTCTCGATCGCCAAGTCGTCGATCGCTGCTTCGATGAGTCCGCCCTGGTTCAGGTCGCACGCGACGAAGCGGAACCTGATCTGAGCCGTGAGCGGAACGAAGGTGTCGATCCGAAACGTCATCTTCCGCCATGTGTTGTCGTTGTTCGGGACTCTCTCGAGCGGGACCCAGCTGGTTCCGCCATTGCTCGAGACATCGACAGCGAACTCGTCATCGGTGGAGTTGCCCGCTTCCCCGAACCAACGGTGGTAGGAGACGAACGCCATCGTCGCATCCTCAAGATCGAAGATGGGGCTCAGGAGGGTCGTGCAGCCTCCGTCGACGTCGGCGTCCCCGGCCGCTCCCCCGGGCAGGCCGTTTCCGGTCACGTAGCAGATGACACCGGGCGCGGGCGTATGGTCGTCCTCTGGCTGGACCTGCTGCGCCGGGCTGCCGTAGGTTGTGCCGACCGGGTCGGCATGGATCCAGATCCCCGCAGTCGCGTTGTCGCCGGCCGCCCCGAGCTGCCAGCCGGTCTGCGTCTCCACGTCGTCCACGAAGAACATCTCGGTGATGTAGAGGGTGTAGAAGCTGCCGGGGGCGCCGGCCGGAGAGGTCGCTTCCAGGCCGAT
>VGJL01000107.1 GCA_016867495.1 Candidatus Eisenbacteria bacterium
ACTCACGACAGGGGAGATCGACCGCGCTGTGGAGGATCTGATCCTCCGCGCGGGCGCGTCCCCATCGTTCAAGGGGTACATGGGATACCCGGCGAGCACGTGCGTCTCGGTGAATGAGCAGGTGGTTCACGGAATCCCGGGCGACCGCGTCCTGGGCGACGGGGACATCGTGAGCGTCGACGTGGGGGTGTACCTGGACGGGTATCACGGCGACGGCGCCTGGACCTTTCCGGTCGGGGAGGTCTCGGAGAAGGCGTCGGATCTGATGAGCGTGGCCCGCGAGTGCCTCGAGCGGGCGATCCAGCAGGCGGTGGCCGGCATGCGGGTGGGAGACATCTCCTCCGCGATCCAGGTCCACGCCGAGAGCCACGGATATGGAGTGGTGCGGCAGTACGTCGGCCACGGCATCGGGCAGTTGTTGCACGAGGCGCCGCCGGTCCCGAACTACGGCGCTCCGGGCCGCGGGCCGCTGCTCCGGCCGGGTATGGTGCTCGCCATCGAGCCGATGGTCAACGAGGGGACGTCGGACGTGTACACGCTCGAGGACGATTGGACGGTCGTCACCAGGGACCGCAGCCTCTCGGCCCACTACGAGCACACCGTCGCGATCACGGAGGATGGTCCGGTCATCCTGACCGTTCCTCAGGACGGCGGAGGAGAGAGATGAAGGTCAGAACGTCGGTCAAGAAAATCTGCGAGAACTGCAAGATCGTTCGCAGGGATGGTGTTCTTCGCGTCATCTGCAAGAAGAACCCACGCCATAAGCAGAGGCAGAAGTAGCCGAAGGGCTCTTGCCCCAAAAGAGGAGGTTGTCGTTTGGCGCGCATAGCGGGAGTCGACATTCCCAATGAGAAGAGGGTGGAGTACGCCCTGACCTACATCTTCGGAATCGGCCTGGCGACGGCCCGGAAGATTCTGGCGACGGCCAAGGTCGACCCGGACAAGCGGGTCAAGAACCTGACCGATGACGAGTCGGCCCGGCTGCGGAGCGAGATCGAGACCAACTACCGGATCGAGGGCGCCCTGCACACCGAGGTCGGGATGAACATCAAGCGCCTGATGGACATCGGCTCCTACAGGGGCCTGCGCCATCGGCGGTCGCTTCCCGCGCGCGGGCAGCGGACGAGGACGAACGCGCGGACCCGCAAGGGACCCAAGAAGACAGCCGGCGCTGTGCGCCGGAAGGTGAAGCCCGGGAAGAAGGGCTAGCACGGTACGTCGATAGGACGGAGGAACGGATAGCGTGGCTCGAGACAAGAAGACCGGAAAGCGCAAGGACAAGAAGGTCCCGATCGCGGGCGTCGTCCATGTCCACTCGACCTTCAACAACACGATCATCTCCATCACCGATCCAGACGGCGCGGTGGTCTCGTGGGCGAGCGCGGGGAAGGTCGGTTACAAGGGTTCGCGCAAGTCGACCCCGTTCGCGGCGCAGGTTGCGGCAGAGGCCGCCGCCAAGGAAGCGATCGGAATGGGGATGAGAAGGGCGGAGGTCTGGGTCAAGGGCCCGGGCGCCGGGCGCGAGGCCGCGATCCGCTCGCTGCAAGCGGCGGGAATCGACGTCATCGCCATTCGCGACGTCACGCCGATCCCGCACAACGGATGCCGCCCGCCCAAGCGGCGCCGCGTATAGATCTCATTAGCGGCCGGGCTGGCTCCGGAGGAGGAACGAAAGACAGATGGCCAAGTACATGGGGGCCAAGTGCAGACAGTGCAGACGCGAGGGGATTCGCCTCTACCTAAAGGGGGAGCGCTGCTACACGGACAAGTGCGCGATCGAGAAGAGGGGATATGTCCCCGGCGAGCACGGCCGTGACAGGCGCATCAAGGAATCTCCATACGGAATGCAGCTGCGCGAGAAGCAGAAGGCGCGCAGGATCTACGGACTGCTGGAACGGCAGTTCAGGATCTACTTCGCGAGGGCGGAGCGGAAGAAGGGGATCACGGGCGAGATCCTGCTCCAGCTTCTCGAGACGAGGCTGGACAATATCATTTATCGCCTTGGCATCGTCCCGTCCCGGGCGCTGGCTCGCCAGATCGTCCGTCACGGGCACATCGAGGTGAACGGAAGGTCGGTCGATATCCCGTCCTTCCAGCTCCGCGTGGGCGACGTGGTGAGAGTGCGGGAGAAGAGCCGCAACATCACAACGATCAAGGAAGCCGTCGAGAAGCGCAGGCGCACGGAGATGCAGTCCTGGCTGGATTTCGACGACAAGAAGCTGGAAGGGCGTTTGAATCAGATCCCCTCCAGGGAGAACATCCCGGTACCGATCCAGGAGCAGCTCATTGTCGAGCTCTATTCGAAGTAACAGGAGCGAGATCTGGGATCGGCGGGTAGACGGGAGGAATCTCTAGGATGAAGTGGAAGGCCCTTCAGATGCCTGAGCGGGTGACGGCCGATGAGTCGCTCGCGACCGAGAGGTACGGAAGGTTCGTGGTCGAGCCCCTCGAGAGGGGATTCGGCGTCACCCTGGGAAACGCGCTCCGGCGCGTTCTTCTCTCCTCGTTGCAGGGCGTCGCGGTCACTGCGGTGAGGATCCTGGACGATCGCGTCCGGCACGAGTTCACCTCGATTCCGGGCGTGCTCGAGGACGTGACCGACATCGTCCTCAACCTGAAGCAGGTTCGCTTCAAGCACCTCGGCGACGGCCCGCGGCGCGGGATGTTCAAGGCCAAAGGGAAGACCGAGGTGAAGGCGGGCGGCCTGGAGATCTCGACCGACATCAAGGTCCTGAACCCGGATCTGCACATCGCCACGGTCAACAAGGATGGCGCACTCGAGATGGAGATCGAGGTCTCGGCCGGCCGAGGCTACCTCTCGGAGGAGCAGCACAATACCATCATGGACCGCTTCGGCTGGGTGCCGGTCGACTCCGTCTTCTCGCCGGTGACGAAGGTGAGCTACACGGTCGAGAACACGCGGATCGGCCAGCGGATCGACTTCGACAAGCTGGTCCTCGACATCTGGACCGACGGATCGATCTCGCCGAACGACGGCCTCTCGATGGGGGCCAAGGTCCTCCGCGACCACTTCAACCTCTTCATCCGCTTCGAAGAGAAGTTCGAGGAGGAGGTCGAGGAGGTCGTCGACGAGGAGTACAACAGGGTCAAGGAGCTGCTCGAGCGCACCGTGGACGAGCTGGAGCTCTCAGTCCGCGCGGGCAACTGCCTGCGCGCCGCCCAGATCCGCACCATCGGCGATCTGGTCCAGAAGACCGAGCCCGAGATGCTGCAGTACCGGAACTTCGGAAAGAAGTCGCTCAAGGAGATCCAGGATCTGATCTCCGCCATGGGGCTCCACTTCGGGATGGATGTCTCCCGGTATCTGGGCACGCCGAGGCCAAGGGCCGCCGAGCTTGAAGAGGAAGAGGAGACGGACTTGGAGCACCTCGAGTATGAGGAAGAGGAGGCGGATAGGTAGCCCGAGAGGGACCTCCGTGGACATGAACCGATGAGACACCACCGAGATCACAGGCAGCTGAGCCGCACCGCGGAGCACCGCCGGGCGCTTCTGCGCAGCCTCGTCACCGCGCTGTTCCAGTACGAGAGGATCGAGACGACCGTCGCGAAGGCTAAGGAGACCCGCCGTGTCGCGGAGCGGATGATCACCTACGCGAAGAAGAACAACATCCACTCGAGAAGACTGGTCGCGCGGGTCGTCCAGGACGACGACGTGGCGAAGAAGCTCTTCGACACGATTACCCCGTGGTACGCGACGCGCCAGGGCGGATACACGCGCATTCTCAAGACGCGCAGGCGTCTCGGCGACGCCGGCGAGCTCGCCATCATCGAGCTGGTGAAGTCCGACGAGCAGAAGGATGCCGACCGCAAGGTCCGGGCCGCCCGCGCTGAGGCGAGCGCCAAGGCGAAGGAAGCGAAGGCCAAGGCAAAGGGCGAAGCGGAGAAGGTCGAAGAGAAGACCGACGAGAAGGCCAAGGAGAAGGCCGAAGCGAAGGCCAAGAAGAAGGCCGAGGCCAAGACGGCCGAGGCCAAGAAGGTCGAGAAGGCGGAGGCGAAAGCTCCGAAGGCCGAGGTAAGGGAGACCAAGGCCGAAAAGAAGCCGAAGACGGTCGAGAAGCCGGCCGCCAAGAAGGAAGCGGCCAAGCCCAAGAAGGAGGAGCCCAAGAAGAAGGGCGGAGGACTTCTGGGCAGGATCCGGCGCAAGAAGGAAGACTCCTAGACGGACGAGATCCACTTGAGAAGAACGGAGCGGCCGCGCTCGCGCGGACGCGGGATTGCCCAAACCCGGCTGGTCATGATTTCGAGCCTTGCCTTGAATTGGCGAGGCCGACCGGCTGGGTTTCGGGCATCTATACGCCTCTTTCTTTCGGTCTGCCTGCTGGCGACGCTCCCCTGGGCGGCTCCTTCGACGGATTGCCGGGCGTTCGCGGCGGAGGGCGCGCCCGCGCCGGCCGCCGGTTCTGCGCGCCTCTACCTCTGGGTGATCCGCGACGCGCTGGAGGACACGACTCGTCTCGCGATCCTCGCCGACTCGGCGCGGAGCGCCGGCTGCACCGATCTCTTGATCCAGGTTCGCGGGAGGGGGGAGGCCTACTATCGCTCCTCGAGCGAGCCCGCGCCCGCCGCGCTCGAGAACGCGCCGCCAGCCGGCATCAAGGCGGGCGGACGCCCTTCCGAGATCTCCCTCCGCTACGATCCTCTGGCGGCGGCCATCCGCCTTGCGCGGGAGAGGGGCATGAGAGTCCACGCCTGGTTCAATGTCTTCCTCGCGGGCAAGTGGAAGGGCAACGGCGCGCGCAATGTCATCGTCCGGCACCCCGAATGGAAGGCGCGCCTTGCCGACGGCCGATCGCTGGAGGAACTATCGAGCGCGGAGCGCCGGCGGGCGGGAGTCGAGGGGATCTACATGAGCCCCGGCAATCCGGAGGTGATCGCCTATCTCGAGGGCGCCGTCCGCGAGCTGGTCCTTCGCTATGATCTCGACGGGTTGCATCTGGACTACATCCGCTACCCGTATGCCGACGCCGGATACGACGAAGCGAGCCGCCGCGCCTATCTGATCGACGATTTCGGAGGGCCGATCCCGGGGCAGGCCGGCGGGGCGAGCGGGGCCGGCGAGGGCGACCATGCGGGCGAAGCCGACGAGGGCAGCGCGGCTGGGAAGGCCGGCGAAGCCGGCGAGGCCGGCGGTGAGTGGATGGACCACTGGGATCGATGGAAGATGGAGCAAGTGTCGCGCGCGGTAGAGCGGATCGCGGACGCCGCTCGAAGCGCGTCCCCCGGCATCGAGGTCACCGCCGCCGTCATTCCCGATCCCGCCGCGGCGCGGCGCGCCTGCTCGCAGGACTGGCCACGGTGGCTGCGCGAGGGTTGGATCGACGCCGCGCTGCTGATGGCCTACACGAAATCGCCGGACCGGCTGGAGAAGTGGCTGCGCGAGGGCGCGAACGAGGCCGGCGCGAGCGGGCGAATCGTCGCGGGACTCGGGCTTCACAAGATCGATGGGCGCGGCGCAGCGGAGGTGTTCGAGCGCGCGCGGAGAACGGGGAGCGGGGCGCTCGCCCTCTTCTCGCACGTCGAGTTCATGCGCTCGGCCGAGCTCCGGGCTCTTGCGCGTCGCGCGTCGGGCCGCGCGCCCTCGCGATCGGATGGAGGAGAGTGACATGGAACGGCCGCCACACCTCGCGCCGCTGACGGACGAGATCCTTCGCCTCGCGCTTCGCGGGCTCGATCTGCCCGAGGCGCCCCGCGTCCTCGACCTCTGCTGCGGATCGGGGGGCGCGAGCTTCCTGGCTGCGGAGGAGCTTGGGGCCCGATGCACCGGCGTCGACCTCGATGAAGGGCTGCTGCGGGTCGCGCGCGAGCACGCGCTCGCAGCGGGTCTGGACGAACGGATGGAGTTCCTGTGCGCCGACGCGCGGCACGTCCAGCTCTCGAACGGCACTTTCGACCTGGTTCTCGCCCTGGGCGGCGCGCTCACCTACATCGGGCGACCGGAGGGGCTCGAGAGGATCCGCCAGCTCCTGAAGCCCTCGGGCGCCCTTCTCTTGTCGGATCTGATCTACCTCGACTCGCCCGCGCCCGAGCGGATCGCGCGCGTTCTGGCCTCGTCCGCTCCGGGGAGCCCCCTCGGCAGACTCGAGATCTCGCCGGCCGTGCGCGCGGTCTTTGAGGAAGGTCTCTATCGCTACGAGAATGAGCGGAGCTACCACGAGCTTCTGACCGTGTGCGGATTCGATCCCCTCTTCGCGTTTCCAGTCCCCGAGAGCGCGTGGAACAGCTACTACGACTTCGCCGCGCGGGGGCTCGAGACGGAGATTGCCGGAGGGAGTCCCGAGAGAGAGCCCGCGGCGAGCCCCAAGGAGGCCCCTCCCGTGCTTCGGATTCCGGTCGAGATCGCCGAGCTTGCCGCCTTCTACTGCTGGGGCGGCCGGTGGGCGCTCGGCTATCTCGTCTGCGGGGCGAGGGCGCGCTAAACGACGCCTGCCGGGCATGTGTCTCGCTCGGTAGGGAGGATGATGGAGATCTCGGACGAAGGGCTCGTGATCGCGGCTCGATCCGGAGACGAGAAGGCCTTCGAGGAGCTGGTCCGCCGCCACTACGAGCAGGTCTACCAGAGAATCCGCCGCATCCTCCGCAACAGGGAAGACGCCCTCGACGTCGCGCAGGAAGCCTTCCTGAAGGCCTTTCGGAGCCTCGACCAGATCCGCGACGGGCGCACCGTCCGCGCGTGGCTCGGGCAGATCGGCGTGAGGCTCGCGCTCAACAGGGCGGAGCGGGACCGATTCCGCCGCATGGTCTCGATGGACGGGGAAGAGGGCGAGGCGGAGCCGGCCGTCCGCGAGGATCCGCTGGAGAGATCCGAGATCGCGCGGGACGCGCGGTTGATCGAAGGGGAGATCGGGCGCCTGCCCGCCGCGCAGCGGACCGCATTTCATCTGCGGCACTTCGAGGGGCTCCCCTTCCGCGAGGTGGCGGAGTGGATGGGAAACAGCGAGGCGACGGCGCGCGTGCTCTACTTCCAGGCCGTCCGGCGGCTCCGGGCGAAGATCGAGGAGAGAGGATGAACGAGGAGCGAGCGACGGAGCATCCCGACGAGGATCTTCTGGCCGCCTGGATTCTCGAGGGGGAGGAGCCGGAAGGGATACGGGGAATCCGCCTGCATGTCGAGGAGTGTCGGGCCTGCGCCGCGCGGATCGCTTCCCTTCGACGGTTGAGCGGGGCTCTGGAGGCGGCAGCGCGCATCGAGGGCACGGAGGTGACTGATGCGTCGCGGTCGGGAGTCGCGCAGCCCTGGAGGCTTCGCTGGCGCGCGCTCGATCGGGCGCGGCGAAGGAGCGATCTGGCGTGGGCGATGGCTTCGCTCGCGGCGGTCGCCCTGGTCGCCCTCTCCGTGCCGAGGAGCGGCGGCCCGAGCGGATCTGTGGCGAGGGATGGCGCGCTGAGCGGATCCGCGACGAGGGATGGCGCGCTGGGCGGATCCGCGGCGAGGGGCGAGGCGCTGACCGGCGAAGAGCTGACCGGCGTCGCGGCGAGGAACGAGGCCAGCGTGGAGGAAGCCCGCACACGCCTGGCCGACGCCATCGCGAGGGTCCCCGCGGCGAGGCTCGACTCTCTGATCAGCCTGCCTGCGGTCGCCGTTGCGGTGAGACCGATAGGCGAGCCGTCCAGCGCGCTTGAGGCGGCATACGAGATGGGCGAGGCCGAACGGGAGACCCTGCGCGAGCTGCTGAGACAGCGGCTGGGCGGCGCGGGTGGCGCGAGGGGCCTCGATTATGAGGCAATGTGAGAGGTGAGGAGGTGTCTAAACATGTTCAAACATGGTTTGATCTGCCTATATATGTTCATAGCGATGCTTCTGGCTGCTGGGTTTCTGGCGTCCTCCTTGAATGCCGCCGGTTTGGAAGACGCCCCTCAGCCGGCCCATCGTCCGGCAATGCACTCGCCCGAACCGCAGGCGCCGGAGCCGA
Organism: Candidatus Eisenbacteria bacterium; assembly: GCA_016867495.1. NCBI lineage: Bacteria > Candidatus Eiseniibacteriota > Candidatus Eiseniibacteriota bacterium. Next base: position 7,932 of record VGJL01000107.1, read on the forward strand.
GGCCGGTCCCGCCTCCGGAGGCGACTGCGCATCCCGGGCCTCCGCCCATCCCTGAGCCTCTGCCTGTTGTTGAGCCGGGACCGAGCCCGGAGCGCTTGCATCGGATGATCGAGAACCTGCGCATGGCGAGGCTGAGCGAGGCGCTCCGTCTCAACGAGGAAGAGGCCGCGCGGATGGCGGTGCGGATGCGGGAGCTCGCGGAGGAGAGGGAGAGGGTCGAGCGCGAGAGGCGCGAGATCATGCCGAGGATGAGGGAGCTCCTCGAGAAGGCCGACTTCGAGCGACGGGCCGCGTCTGAGAAGGATCTGCAGCCTCTGCTCGACAGGCTCCGCGCGCTTCAGGAGGAGACGAGCGCGAGGCTTCGCGATCTCGAGGCTCGGCTCATGGAGGGACTCTCGGCAGAGCGGAGGGCGCGGATGATCCTCTTCCAGAGGGATTTCGAGAGGGAGGTCAATGAGATGATCCGCCTCGCGCGGATCGCCGAGCCCCCGCCTCCGCCGCCGCGCTAGGCCGCAAGCGGCGCGGGGCTCCAGCGCTTCGCCTCGCGGGGTCGGCGGACCATGCGGCGCGGCTGCCCCCGCCGGCTCCCTTCGCCCCGCTATGTTCGCGTTCGCGGCGCGGGGCTTCGGGAGCGCGGCGGGGGCCAGGCACGGGCCACGGGCGCTATGACACGAAAAGCGGGGGGACCGGTGCTGTTGGGACCGGTCCCCCCGCCGCGGGCTCTTAGCTCGCTAGAGAGGATGCACCTGCTATTACGTCGATGGGGCGCGTCGGGTTCCCTACCCTGACTCGCGGCATCCCGGGCCGATCCGAATCGAGCCTTCCGACCGACCCACCCGGGCGCCCATCGATGCATG
>VGJL01000108.1 GCA_016867495.1 Candidatus Eisenbacteria bacterium
GCGGCATTAGAGATGCGAGAGCCGCGTCGGTCGCGGCGAGTCCGCTGGAGAAAGCGCACGCATCCGCCCCCCCCTCCAGGGCGGCGAGGCAACGTTCCAGGCCGCGCCGCGTAGGGTTGTTCGTGCGCGAGTACTCGAATCCCTTGTGGCGCCCGGGCCCCTCCTGGGTGTAGGTGCTCGTGGCGTAGATCGGCGGCACGGTGGCGCCCGTCGTCGGGTCCGGCTCCTGGCCGATGTGAATGGCCATCGTCGATCGCTTCACGCTTGATCCTCCCTCTTGGACAGTCGGCCGCCTCGGAGACGGGCCGATGATCCGCATCAATCTCCGGATGTGGCCCCTTCGTCTTGGAGGGGGAACCCGTTTTCCCTCATCCAGTTGTCGCTATAGAACTTGCTCATGTAGTTCGTGCCCGTGTCGGGAAGGATCGCCACAATGAGATCCCTCGAGCCGAGGCGGGCGCCGTAGCGCAGCGCCGCGGCGAGGGAAGTGCCCGAGGATCCACCGACGAGAAGCCCCTCCTCGCGCGCCGCCCGCCGGGCGGCGCGGAACGACTCCGCGTCCGAGACGCGGACCCAGTCATCGACGACCCCGCTGTCGAACGTCGCAGGGACGTAGTCCTGGCCGATCCCCTCGACCTTGTAGGGGCGCGCCGTGTCACCCGAGAGGATCGATCCCTCAGGATCGGCGCCCACCACTCGCACCGAGGTGTTCCTTCCCTTGAGGAATCGGCCTACACCCGAGAGCGTGCCGCCCGTTCCGACACCGCCCACGAAGCATGTCACGAGGCCGCCCGTCTGCTCCCAGATCTCCGGGCCCGTCGTGAGCGCGTGCGTCTCAGGATTCGTCATGTTGTAGAACTGGTCGGCGAGCCATGCCCCCGGGATCTCGGAAGCCAGGCGCCTGGCCGTGCCGGTGTAGCTCTCCGGAGACTTGGGCGGAACGTCCGATCGCACGATCACCGTCTCGGCCCCATAGGCATGAAGGAGATCGATCTTCTCCTTGCTCATCTTGTCTGGGAGGACGAAGACGCAACGATACCCCTTCAGGGCCGCCGCGATCGCGAGTCCGATCCCGGTGTTGCCGGCCGTCGCCTCGACGATCGTCGAGATCCCCGGCGTGAGTCGTCCTGCCTTCTCGGCCCGCTCGATCATGGCCAGGCCGATGCGATCCTTGATGCTCCCGCCTGGATTGAAGAACTCGACCTTGCCGTAGAGCGGACAGGGAAGATCGCGGCCGAGCCGGCGGAGCCTCACGAGGGGCGTGCCGCCGATCGTCTGGAGCACGGAATCCACAGATTTCAGCATGAGAGGGGCTCCTCTTCAGTTGTAACGGATGAGGGGAGCCTATTCCCTCCTTCCAGTCAAGCCCGGCTCCGGCGCGGCCGACACCCTATGAGAGGCGGACAGGCGCGCCGCGGGGCCGGCAGACCCCGACGGCTCGCTTCGCCCCGCTGTATGCGGGTTGAGGCCGCGGAGTTCGCGAAGCGGAAGGGCCCCGGGACGGCCCTGGTCCATGGAGGTTCATTGAGCGAGGAGTCTCGGGCGAGCGTGAAGCCGGTGGCGGTGGTGGCCCTCGGCGATCCCGGAATGAGCGACGATGGAGTCGCGATCCGCGTCATGGGCCGGGTCCGGCCGATCCTGGCGGAGATCGCGCTGAGCCGACGCCGCAAGCCGGGGGCGGGCGTCCTCTCGCAGCCGCCCGCGATGCCGCGCCACGATTCGCCGGAGTGGGTCCGGCTCGCGATGAAACGGCCCGCCGCGGCCGGTCTCGCCGGGAGTTCCAGAAGGGCCGCAGACCGGAGCCTGGTCTCGATCGTCGAGTGGATCGAGGCGAGCGCGTCCCCCGACCTTCTGCCCCCGGTCCTCGAGAACCGCAAACGGATCGTCCTGATCGACGCCATCTCCCACGGTATGACGCCAGGATACGTGCAGCACTGGCATCTCGAGCGACCCAGGAAGGTGGACCTTCACGTCGTCAGGTTCTATAGAGCGCTCGAGGAGGGATCGCTCGATCACCTCCCATTCTGGCTTGAAGAGGGTCTTCCCGAGCATGGAACCGACCTGATCGCCATCGAACCGTACCGGATCGAGCCGGGCAACGAGCTGTCGCCGATCCTTCGCTCACGCCTTGCGTCGATCACATCCCAGGTCGGCGGACTGCTCCTGAGGATCCTCGAAGAAGAGGGGTGGAAGGTGAGCGGGCGCGGGGCCGAGGGGTCGAGACGCTCCAGGGGCCGGGCCGCTTGATCCGCTCAACGCACGAGCGTGACTGACCGGCGCGTCTCCCTGCCGTCCACGAGCGCCCGCAGGTAGTAGATCCCGCTGCCGGGTCCCGTCGAGCCGCCCGAACCTCCATCCCACCGGATCCGATGTCGTCCCTTCTCTAGCGCTCCGTCGTGGAGGACGCGCACGAGCCTCCCCTCGACGTCATAGACCTCAACTCTGACATCCGCCTGGCGGTCGAGGCTTACTTGAATCTCCTGGTCCGGACGGATCGGGTTGGGGAAGGCGATGAGAGGGTCGTCCGGCGGCGTCGCGTCTGTTGACAGAAGAGTGGCCTCGATCGGATCGAGATCGATCGCCTCGAGATCCTCCGCGGCGAGTCGGATCCCGGAGAGAAGGAGCCGCGCGCCGACTGAGGGCAGCGGCCTCTCCAGAACGAAGAGAGCCGCGCCGAGATCGTGCGATCCCGCGTCGAGAAGCGACGACATCTCGAAGTCGACGACGCATCCGATGTGGAGGGCGCCGTCCCGCGAGCGGCGGGCCGAGAAGAAGTCGGGGCGATCGCGCGGAGGAACGAGACGCGCGAATCGCAAGAGGGAGGAGTCGTAGGAGAGGTCGAGCTGGAAGCCGGCGAGCCTTCTCCCCGTCGCAACCGTCATCCCGACCCGAACGGAGTCTCCGATCGCGCTCGGCGAACAGGAGATGTCGACGCCTCCCGCGCGCGGCCCCGTCGCGGGACGCTCCGCCGCGCCAGGGATCTCCCCCGATCCGCAGGGCGGGAAGGAGGCGCAGTCGAGCGGGTCTCCCGCCGTCGGGTCCGGCCCGCATTCCTCGGCCGGCGGGGGAGGGGCGGGGCAGGAGCCGAACTGGCGGCAGAGGTTGGCGATGCAGTCGGAGAGATCGTACCGGCCCGAGTCATCGAAGTCTCCGGCGTCCTTGCAGGGCGGCGCCGGTCCGCCGCCGTACTGGTACGACAGGCAGTGGATCGGATCCACGATGTCGATCGTTCCGTTCGCGTCGACGTCGCCTCTCCGGAAGCGTTCGGGCACGATCTCCAAGAGGCCGTCCAGGAGCAGGGGCGCGAAGCTAGGCGAGGCGCAAGGGGTCATGCGGTTCGCGCCGGCGGGGGAGTCGGCGAGATCGATCGCGGTCGGTCCCAGGGGGGCCTCCGGCTTCACCCGCACGAGGAGCTTGATCAGCGCGCCGTCGCCCGGCTCGATTCGCGGAGGACATGCGACCGCGTAGGTCACAACCGCCGAGGCCTCGGCCGCGCCGCAGTCCTGCTGGAGCGAGACTTCTCCCTCGGCGCGCGTGCCGGTCGTGGAGAAGCCGAGGCACTCGAAGACGGCCGGGTCGAAGGCGAGGTGGACCGAGAACTCCCTGATCGGCTCGGCGTTTTCCCCGTGGATGGGAATCTCCGCGTACGGCTGCCCGACCGTGAATTCCAGCCCTTGAGGGACATGGAGGATGTCGCCGCAGCCGATGCAGAAGTCCGCGGCGCTCTCGCCACTTCTCCCGGAATCGATATCCGTGATCCGGATCCTGTATCCCTCTTGCGCGCCCGCGCATCCCGCCACGCTCCAGGGAAAGCTGCCGTCGTTCTCCGTGTCGGCGGCGATCGTCTCGCAGGGGGAGCCGTTCCGGATGAGATCGATCCGGACTCGCTCTCCGCAGTTGGTCGAGGACCATGAGATCGTTCTCGTCGTGCCCGTCGTGAGGATCTCCCCGCCGTTCGGGAAGACCACCTGGGGCGCGCACGAGCGGATGCAGAAGACCTCGCCGCTCTCGTCGCCCAGTCCCGACGCGAGATCGGTGACTCGGATCTTGTGCCTGCAGACCCATGCGCCGCAGCCCTCGGCGACCCACGGGAAGGTTCCGTTGTTGGGGGCGCCGGAGGCGATCGTCAGACACGAGGACCCATCCGAGATCAGCTCGATTCGCACCTGGGAGCCGCATCCGCTCGAGCCCCAGAGGATCTCCAGGCCGGTGCCCTCGTCGAGCATCTCGCCGCCGTCGGGGTAGCTCAGGTTCACCTGGCAGCCCCCGGTCGGTATCGAGAAGGCGGAAACGCTCGTCCCTGCGTTTCCCGCCGCCAAATCCGTGACGCGGATCTTGTAGCCCGAGGTACTGCCGATGCACTGCTGCGCGATCCAGCCGTAACCGCCATCGTTCGCTGTCTCCTCGGCGATCGTCGAGCAAACGGCGTCGTTGAGGAGCAGCTCGATCCGAACCGCCCCGCCGCACTGTGAGGAGTTCCAGGCGATGTTCCGCAACGTCCCCTGTTGCCAGCTCTCCCCTCCGGCGGGGGAGGTCAAGGTGATCTGGCAGCCGGATGGAGCGGGGCAGGAGTTCGATCCCGCCTCGTACCAGCGGACGCGGCCGAAGTTGACGCAGCGATCGGTCTGGGGAGGATTGCCGTCATCGACAAAGGCGGCATACCCGCCGATCGGATTCACGGCGGTGCCGAACCAGCTTCCGGCCGCGCCTCCTTCGATCTTGAACGCGTAGAAGGGAAAGAGACGATCGCCGGTCACCGCGGTTGGATAGGCGACCGTGTTGCCGCGCCCCGAGTAGGGCCAGTCCGCGTCGGGGAGCTGCTGCGTCCCGGCCGGGCCGCAGGGCTTGAATGCATCCCCGGGATCGAGGCCCTCGCCGGCGTAGTCGATTCCGAAGTAGATGGTCGTGACGGCGGGGCTCGCGGTCGGCAGGAATGAGGCGAGCAGCCACACGACCGTCCCGCTCCCCTTGTCGCTCCTCGTGACGGCCGCCTGGCAAGTTCCCGGATCTCCCAGAGGCGTGGCGCAGACGGTGCCGCTCCCGTAGGTGTAGGCGTCATTCGTGTGAACGATCATCGCCCCGTTCCTGTTCGGGCCTCCGAGCGAGATCGAGGCGGCCGCGCAGAGAAGAAGCGCGCCGAGGGCGAGCGCGACGAGGATCGGGAGGGAAAGCCGCCTCACGGCCCCTCCTCCCGGGCCGGCATGGATCCGGGGCGGGCGGCGCAGACCTCGATCGCGCCGTCCTGGAGCGCCGGGTCGACCCCGCCGCCTCCGCATCGCGTCATCGTGTTATAGCTGGGATCCGCGTCGCTCAGATCGAGAACCGTCGGCCCCAGAGGAGCGTCGGCTTTCACATTCACGATCAGCTTCATCATCACACCTTCTCCGGCGGCGATGCTCGGGGGGCACGAGGCGCTGTAGATCACGCCGGCGCTGGCCGATCCTTCCCCGCAGAGCCGGGCGAAGCTCGTCCCGCCGGCGCCGCGGGTTCCGGCGTCGGTGATGTCGACACACTCGAAGACGGCCGGATCGAAGCTGAGGTGGATCCCATACCCCTTGATCGCCTGGCTGTTCCTTCCGTAGATGGGGATCTCGACCCCCCGCGCGCCGCGGCAGATCTCGAGGCCGGCCGGGATGTAGTAGAGATCGGGGATCGGAGGGATCGAAAACGTGGCCGCGCTGCTCGCCGAGCCTCCGCAGACGAGCTGAGTCACCCTGATCTTGTACCCGGAGGCGCTTGCGCCGCAGCGCAGCGCGGTCCATGGGTGGCTTCCGTCGTCGGGCGTGCTCTCGGCGATCACGGAGCAGACGGCGTCGTTTTGGAGCAGCTCGATCCTGACCGCCTGATCGCAGGCGGCGGGCGCCCAGGCGATCGTCCGCTCGGATCCCTCTTGCCAGCTCTCGCCGCCCGACGGGGACGTGACGGCGATCGCGCAAGGAGCGCACGGGATCTCGAACGAAGAGTCGCTCTGATCCTGGACGCCGCTCCCGACATCCGTGACGCGCACGGCGTAGCCGCCGATCTCGTTTCCGCACCTCTGCGGGGTCCACGGGAAGGAGCCCGTGTTTCCTGTCGCCGCGCTCAGGGTCCTGCAGACGACCCCCCCGCGCAGGAGCTCGATCCGGACCGTCGCGCCGCAATGGGCCGAGGTCCACCGGATGGTCTGGGGCGATCCCTCGGCCCAGCGTTCCCCGCCGTTGGGAGCGGTGACCGAGAGCTGGCAGGGCGGCTGCGGGATGGCGAAGTCCGCCGCCGACTGTCCCGCGACTCCGGTCTCGATGTCGGTCACGCGGATCGAGTAGCCGGTCTCGAGATCGGCGCAGTTCGATGCCGTCCAGGGGAAGCTGCCGTCATCCGGAGCGGATTGCGCGAGCGTGGCGCAGGCCGAGCCGCCGCGGTAGAGCTCGATGCGGACCAGGCCCGTGCAATCGGAGGATGTCCAGGTGATCGTGCGCGCGGTCCCTTCCGTCCAGACCTCGCCCCCGTCGGGCGAGGTGACGTCGATCGAGCAGTCCGGGATCGAGAAGGCAGCCTCGCTCTGGTCGAATGCGCCGCTCGAGAGTTCCTCGACCCTCACCGCGTAGCCGTCCGCTCCCGCGGCGCAGCGCGAGGCGGTCCACTGGAGGAGCCCGTCGTTGGCCGTGGAGGCGGCGATCGGCTGGCAGGGCGAGCCGTTCCGGTAGAGGTCGACCCTGACCGTCCCGCCGCAGTCCCCCGACCAGTCCCAACGGATCTCGTGCGAGGCGCCCGAGGTCCACCTCTCGCCGCCGTCGGGCGACGCCAGCGCGATCCGGCATGGCGGGGGGGGAATCGAGAAGGGGAGGTCGCTCTCGTCCGTCTGCTGGCAGGCCAATCCCGTCACGCGGACGCGGTAGTCGGTCGTCTGAAGCAGGCATCGGCTCGGGATCCAGAGCAGGCTCCCATCGTTCGGCGTGCTCGATGCGATCGTCGCGCAAACGCTGCCGGCGCGAACGAGCTCGATCCGTACCGACTGATCGCACTGTCCCGAGAGGCTCCACCTGATCTCCTGCTCCGCGCCTTCCTCCCAGATCTCTCCTCCGTTCGGCTCCAGGACGGACGCGCCGCAGGGCGGGCAGACGCAGAAGGGGCTGTTGCTCTCATCGACCTTGGACGTCTCGAGATCCGTCAGACGGATGCGATAGGCGCAGCCGGGGGACGCGCAGGGCTCCGCAGTCCAGGGGAAGCTTCCCGTGTTGGGCGCGCTCGCGGCGATCGTCCGGCAGGGTGCGCCATCGATGAGCAGGTCGATCCGGACCTCGCCCCCGCATTCGGTCGATCTCCACTCGATCGTCCGCGCCTCGCCCGGCTCCCAGCGCTCGCCCCCGTTGGGGGAGAGGATCTCGAGGACGCACTCGGGGATCGTGAAGGACCCGTCGCTCGTATCCTGCGTTTCGCACGGGCCGATGACGCGGATCGCGTAGCCGCCGGCCGGCCCGCAGTTCTGGACCTGCCAGGCGTGCCGGCCGTCGTCGGGCGTGCCGTCGACGACCGTGCGGCAGTAGGCTCCGTCCCGCAGCAGCTCGATGCGAACCGTGGAAGCGCAGTCGACCGAGGTCCAGACGATCTCCCGGATCGTCCCCTCCTTCCAGATCTCGCCGCCGTTGGGGCTGGTCACGAGGACCTCGCAGGGGGGGCAGACGCAGAAACCGGAGTCGCTCTCGTCTCCGACGCCGTACTCGATGTCGGTGACGCGGATCCGGTATCCGCACGGGTCGTCGCAACAGGAGCCGGCGGTCCAGGGGAACTGCCCATCGTTCTCCGTGGCGGAGGAGAGCGTCGCGCAAACGACGCCCGCGCAGATCAGATCGATGCGGACGGAGCCGCCGCATCTCGACGACGTCCAAGCTATCGTTTGCTCGCTGTCCCGCGGGAGAAGCTCTCCTCCGTTCGGGTAGGTCACCACGACTCGGCACTCGGGGATCATGAACGTCCCCTGGCTCTCTGCGGACGCGCCCGACTGGAGGTCGGTCACGCGGATCGCGTACCCGCTCTCTTCGCCCGCGCAGTTCTCCGCGATCCAGTCGAGGGCGCCGTCATTCTCGGTCCCGTCTGATAGCGTTCTGCAGACGGAGCCTTCGCGCAGAAGCTCGACGCGGACGGTCTCGCCGCATCCGGAGGAGGTCCAGGCGATCAACCCGCCTGTCCCTTCCCTCCACTCCTGGCCGTCGGCAGGGGACGTGACCTGGATGCGACAGGCCTCGATCGTGAAGGGATCCGACTCCCCGGCGACCTGCCCGCCGCCGTCGGTCACCCGGATGCGGTACCCCTCCTCCGCCTCCCCGCACCGGACGGCGGCCCAGGCGAGGGCGCCGTCGTTCTCTGTCGCCTCGGCGATCGTCACGCAGGCGGCTCCATCGAGAAGAAGGTCGACGCGGACTGTCATCGCGCAGGCGCCGGTTGTCGTCCATGCGATCTCCCGGACGCCCCCTTCCTGCCACCTCGCGCCGCCCGCGGGGGATGTCACCTCGATCTCGCACGGACCAGCGATCGTGAAGTCCCACCCGCTGGATCCGGACTCGCCGCTCTGGAGCCCGGTCACGCGGACTCTGTAGCCGCTCTCCCGATCGAGGCACCGCTGCGGGATCCAGTCGTGCGCTCCGTCGTTCTCCGTGGACGCGGCGATCTCGGCGCAGGGGATCCCCTCGGCGAGCAGCTCGATGCGGACGGAGGCGTCGCAGGTGCCGGGCGACCACCGGATCGTCCCGGGC
>VGJL01000109.1 GCA_016867495.1 Candidatus Eisenbacteria bacterium
TCACAGGCTTGAGGTCGCCGGGGGCATCCTCGGGGAGGAGGCCGCCGATCTCATGCGCTCTTTCTTCCGGCGCAAGCGCGAGGGCAGTCTCTGAGGGGGATCGCGCGCTTCTCGCCGAGGTCCAGGAGATCCGTCCCGGGCGGCGATAGAGCGCCGGAGGCGCCCCCCGCGGCGCATCCTCTCGGACCGGCAAGGTCTCTCGCAAGGGCGGAAAGCCCCAGGGCCCCCCGCCCTCCCGTCCCGCGGACTCGAGTGTCTCAGTTTTCGATCAGGGCATCCATCTGATCCTGGGTCAGCGGCGATCCGTAGACGATGTGGCCGCCATCCATCTCCTCCTTGTGGTAGCTCCAGCTTGGCAGATTGACGGGGCCGTTGATCGGATCGGACGCCTCCCCGATGTAGTCCAGGAATGCGAACCGGAACGCCGTCTTCCAATCGGAGGTGACGGGAATCACACCTGTCGGGCCGACGAGACGCTCCGCGCCCGAGCCTCCCGCATTCCAGCTCGTCACGCTGATCGCGCCGCCGTCGACATACTCTTGCAGCCTCGGGTTCCCCGCGCCGTCCTGGAGGTGGCAGTCGCCGCAGGCGATGTCCGCCTTCGTGATGCTGTGCCCGAAAAAGGGAGCCAGCGCTACGAAGGTCTCTCCGTCCACATCCACGAGGGCCTGGAATGTAGCCGTGTGGACCTTGCCTTCGTAGTTCATCAACATTTTGAAACCGGTTCGCGGCTTCTGCTCGAAGAACCTCTTCTTCTCCTGCACGATTTCCGTCTCGAAATGGCAGTTGTAGCAGCTGCTCACCGATTTCACGTGGCATGCGGAGCAGTGGAGCTTCGAGAGGTGCGTCTGGTGATAGATGTTCCCCTGCGCGCTCGGAGTGTGGCAGTCCTCGCAGCCGACTCGGGAGGCCCCCGCCGCAAGGAAGGAGGGATAAACGTTCCCGTCGCCGTGCATCTCGTCTTCCGAGTGACAGTCTGTGCAGCCCATTCCGCTCGACCTGTGAACGTCCTGAAAGAGAGTCTGCTCCGCGCCCTGGCGTCCGTGGCAGCCCAGGCAGATCTGATCGGTCACCGCGGCGGCACCGGGATCGCTCGGATCCGCGTGGCAGTCCTTGCACCCAGGAGCGTAGGTCGCGTGCTCGACCGGCGTGCCGTCGGCGTAGTTCGCGGCGTGGCACTTGATGCACGCGAGCTCGCTGATCGGGACGCCGGTGAGAGTCTTGAACCCGTCGGCCGCCTCATAGAAGGTCGCCTTGCCGGCGCGCTTCGCATGCAGGCTCGACGGAAAGATCCGCTGGATCCTCTCGAGAGCAGTCTCCTCCGGCCGTGTTGCGTCCTTCTTGTCCTCCGCGCAGCCCGCCAGCGACATGCCGATCGCGGACGTCGCCACGAGCAGGAACAGAACGAATCTTGCGAGCCGACCCTTCATCTCTGCCTCCTTCCCTCGATGTCGCGGCTGGAGGGCCGGTCGAGGGACCGCTTCCCTCCGCCGAGACGAGTCCATCGGTTCCCCGGTCCCTCGGGTCCGGGGGGCTTGACGTTCGCGTTTTTCCGGGGGACGGCCGATCGAGCGACGACGGGGCGACGAGCCACCGGCCGGTTCCGGGTGAGACCCCGGACATAGATCGCGACGTTGTTGCGGATGCTCTCCTCCTCCCCGTATCTCGCGCCTTGGATTCCGCCCCAGAGATGGTTGCTCAGTCCGCACTCGGAGACCATCCCGATGAAGCAGCGGGCGGTGATCTGCGGCTGGACAGCTTGGACGCGGCCCGCTCGGATCATCTCCTCGAGTCTGTCCGCCAGGTACCGGACGAACGGCGCGCGCAGATCCCTGAAGGCGCGGGAACAGAGGCGGTGACGGTCGAGGGAGCATTGCATCAGGAGCCGCGCCATCTCCGGATGCTCGCGATGAAACCGCAGGATCGTTCGGGCGATGGCGGTCAGCAGGTCTCCTAGGCTATTGGCCTTCTCGGCCTCCGCCATCGCGGCGGGCAGATCGAGACGCCGTCTGAGAGAGAGGATCGCCGCCTCGTAGATCGCGTCCTTCGAACGGAAGTGTCGATAGAGCGCCGCCTCGGTCACGCGGCAGCGACGGGCGATCTGCTGCATGGTCACTCTGTCGAACCCCTTCTGCGAGAAGAGAACGACGGCGTGGTCCAGGATCTGAGCGATCCTTCTCGCTGCGGGAATGCGCTTTGTTCTGCTGGCAGCGCCCATGTTAGTGAGTCCTTACTTCGAGACCTCGAAGAGTGTCCGCCCGCCGGGCCCCCGAGTCAACCTTTCGAGCATTCCGACTCCTTCACCGGATCATTAGATGTAATGGACGGCCGGGGGACCTGGGCGGGGAGGCTTCGGTCGCGGGGCCCCGGCGCCCCCGTCTCCTGGGCTTCCGAAGGCCCCTGGGCCTCCGCTGCGCGTGCGCGGATCCCTGCGAAGTGCTAGAATTGCGTGAACGAGGCGTCGCCGCCATGGCGGCCCGGCCGCAAACCGTCGATGCGGAGGTCAATGTGCATCGTCCCGCCATAGCTCTGTTGCTCCTGATCCTCACCCTTGGCCATCCGTCCGTCTCTGCCGCCGACTCCGCCACCCCCGAGGAGATGGCGCGGGTCTGCGAATCCTGGCTCGGACAGGTCGTCGAGACCCGGGGGAACTGGGCCGGGACGGCCACCCCGCGCATCTCGGGAGTCCAGGAGATCCTGAGTCCGGCGGGGGCGCTGCTGGGGCGCTGCTACGGGATCGATCCCCGGGGATACGTGGTCGTCCCCGTTCTGAAGGACCTGACGCCGATCCGGTGCTACTCCGAGGACTCGGACCTGGACATGGGCGGCGAGGACGGCCTTGCCCGCCTCGTCCGGGAGGACCTCGAGAGCAAGCATCGCCTGTTCACCCGGCTCTACGGCGGCGTCGATGCCGCGCAGCCTTCGGAGGGAGATGTCGCCTTCGGCCGGGAGCACAGGCGCCAGTGGGACCTCCTTCTCGGCCTGGACGGATCGGCGGTCGCTCCCTCGCAGGGGGCCCATCCCGAGCGCCTGACGCAGGTCGGCCCGCTGCTGACGACCTCCTGGGATCAAGGCAGCCCCTACTACAACTTCTGCCCCATGGGCGACGGCGGTCGGTGCGTGGTCGGCTGCGTGGCCACGGCGGTCGCGCAGATCATGAGATTCCATGCGTGGCCCCCGCGCGGTCTCTACTCGTTCGAGTACTGGTGGGACGGCGACGACTCCTGCGGCGGCCAGACGCAAGGGGCTTGGCTCTACGCCGAGTTCTTCGACGACTACGACTGGGCCAACATGCCGAACAGCTGCGGCGGCGGATGCACCCAGGCGCAGCGCGACGCCCTGGCGGAGCTGTCCTATGAGGTGGGCGTCGCCTTCCGGATGGACTACGGCCGGTGCGGCTCGGGGGCGAACACCAACTACGCAATCACCGAAATGCCTAAGTACTTCCGCTATGCGGATGTGATCGACAAGGAGTACCGGAACTCGCATTCGCCGGAGTCCTGGTTCGGCATCATCCAGCAGGAAATCAACAACGCGCGGCCGATGATCTACACGTTCCGCTTCGACGCCAACTCCGGACATGCCGTCGTCTGCGACGGATGGAGGGATACCGGCGGCCTGAACGAGTACCACATCAACTATGGATGGGGCGGATCCAACACAGCCTGGTACACCATCGACAACATCTACCCGGCCTACGACCCGATGTCCGAGCAGCTCTACCGCCGCATCATGCCCTCCTCCGGAATGGTTTTCCGCCTCCGGGCGGATGGAACGGGGGACTTCGGGACGATCCAGGCGGCCGTCGACGCTTCGCTCAACGGAGACACGATCGAACTCCACGACGGGACCTACACAGGGCCGGGGAATGTCGACGTGGACTTCGCCGGCAAGGCGATCACGATCCGCTCGCGGAGCGGACATCCGGAGGCGTGCGTCATCGACTGCCAGGGGAATCCGCAGAACCGCCGAGGCTTCGTCTTCGACTCCGGCGAGGGATCCGCGTCGGTTCTCGAAGGGCTCACCATCCAGAACGGATACGCCTCCGGCGGCGGCGCGGGAGGAGCGGTGCTCTGCTCGAACGGCTCCTCGCCGACCCTGCGCAACTGCATCCTGCGCGACAATGAGGTCGACGGCGCCTCCGACGCGGGGAACGGCGGCGCGATCGCGTGCGTGAACGCGAGCCCCTCTTTCTTCGATTGCGTCTTTGTCGGGAACCAGGCGACTCCACCCCTCGGCGACGGTGGAGCGATCTACTGCATGGGGGGCTCTCCGACCCTGACGGGATGCGTCCTTCTGCAGAACGTGGCCGGCAACCGCGGCGGTGGATTGGCGATCGACGGAACCTCCCAGCTCGACATGACGTCCACCACCCTGCACGCGAACTCAGCGGCGGCCGGTTTGGGCGGCGGGCTCTGGGTCGCGTCGGCCGCCTCGGTGGCCCTCGAAAACAGCATCCTCGGATTCGCGGGCGGCGGTGGGGCGGTCGCCTGCGGTTCCCCAGGCGGATCGATCGATCTCTCCTGCTGTGATCTCTTCGGGAACACCGGCGGAGACTGGACCGGCTGCATCGCCGATCAGCTCGGGATCGATGGGAACTTCTCGGAGGATCCGCTCTACTGCGATCCCGCCGGCGGAAACCTCGGACTCACCGCGCCCTCTCCATGCACGGCGGAGAACAACCTGGAGTGCGGCCAGGTGGGAGCCTTCCCGGTCCGATGCGGCGGCTTCCTCGTCCGCGCCGACGGGACAGGCGACTATCCGACGATCCAGGCGGCGATCGACGCCGCGACCACGGGTTTCACGATCGAGCTGGCGGACGGCCTGTACACGGGCCCGGGAAACCGCGACATCGACTTCCGGGGAAAGGCGGTCACCGTCCGATCGCAGAGCGGTGCGGCCGGAGCTTGCGTCATCGATTGCGGCGGGACTCCATCCGAGAACCACCGCGCCTTCTACTTCCACTCAGGGGAAGGGGCCGGGTCGGTCGTCTCCGATCTGACGATCACCGGCGGAAACATGGGTTCTTACAGCGGCGGGGCGATCCAGTGTCAGAACGAATCGTCGCCGACCATCACCCGGTGCTACCTGACGGGCAACTCCACAGCAACGGCCAGCGGCGGGGCGATCAACTGCTACAACTCGAGCCCGACGATCTCCTACTGCACGTTCACGGGGAACTCCGCCGGGTCCGGCGGCGCCGTCTCCTTCATCAACTCCTCGATCGCCGGCATGGACCACTGCACGCTCGTGGGCAACACCGCGATGAATCACGGGGCGGGGATCATCACCATGGGGTCGAATGCGACGATCACGAACACGATCATCGCATACAACCTCCAGGGCGCGGCGACCCACTGCTACACGGGATCGATCACGATGGCCTGCTGCGACGTCTTCGGCAACCCGGGCGGAGACTGGACCGGCTGCATCGCGACGCAAGCGTCGTCCGCCGGCAACCTCTCCTGCACGCCGGGGTTCTGCGGCCGGGAGGCGGGGGACTTTCACCTCTCTGCAGACTCGCCCTGCGCGGCCGACAACAACCTCGTTTGCGCGCAGATCGGAGCCTTGCCCGTTGGGTGCGCCGTCTCCGAAGTCGCCGATCTGGTCTGGGCGGCCGATGGGGGAAGGCCGCTGGCGATCCGGCCCAATCCGTTCTCTCGGTCGGCCGAGATCCTCTGGCGGATCGGAGCGGACGAGGACGCGATCGGGGCGGCGATAACGATCCACGACCTCGCTGGACGCGAGGTGCGAAGGCTCAGGCCCGAGCCGGTTGCGCCCGGTATGCGTCTCGCCGTCTGGGACGGCAGAGACGAGCGGGGCGCGGAGGTGGCGTCGGGCGTCTACTTCGTCAAGGCCGGGACGGCCTCCGGGGGCCGGACGCAGCGTATCGTCGCCATCAGATAGTCTCCGAGATCGTGCGCCGCTCCGAGCTTCCGGGTCCGGCGGTCCTGCGAAAACTACCTCTGGACAAACGTATCCTAATATCCTAGAGTCACCGCCGAATCGGGAAGAGCCGGCGTCCGGCGCATGACTTGATCAACGCGATCCACGGAGGGCTCGGTTGGAGGCTCCCGGACTGGAAGCGAGAATGGATCCGCCCCGCCTGCGGGTCCAGGTTCCCGAGGAGGGCTACCACCGCTCTCTCATCTCCTGCCAGGTCGCCTGCCCGGTTCACACGGACGCGCGCGGGTATGTGCGTGCGGTCGCCAACGGCGCCTACGACGAGGCCTACCTCCTCGCCCGGGGCCCGAATCCCTTCGCTTCGATCTGCGGCCGGGTCTGCGGGGCTCCGTGCGAGGGCGCCTGTAGAAAAGGAAAGCTCCCGAGGGTCGGACCGGACGGCGAGTACATCGCCGACGACCGCCCCATCGCGATCCGGGCACTGAAGCGATTCGCCTGCGAATGGGGGGGATTCGAGAAGTCCCCGCCGGACGGCGCCCTCCGGGCGATCCGCGACCGAGCGCCCGGGGTAGGCTTCGGCGTGGAGGAGATGGCCGCGCTCTTGCGCGGAGCTGTCGAGCGGAGACTCCCCCTGGCCTCAGGCGAGCGGATTGCCGTGATAGGCGCGGGTCCGGCGGGCCTCTCAGCCGCCCACGATCTCGCGTTGCTCGGCTTCCGCCCCACGGTCTACGAGGCCGAGAGGGTGCCGGCAGGAATGCTGATGCTGGGAGTGCCCGAGTACCGGCTGCCGCGGGACCTGATCCGCTGGGAAGTGTCGGTGATCGAGGCCCTGGGCGTGGAGATCCGCTGCGGCATGCGCGTTGGCGAAGAAGTGCGCTTCGCTGATCTGCGGGCGAATCATGCGGCGGTCCTGATTGCGGTCGGAGCCAAGCGGCCGCGATCGCTCGGACTTCCCGGGGAGCAAGGTCCTCACGTCTACGGTGGGGTCGATCTCCTCAGGAGCGTGTCTCTGGGCGAAGCGATCCCGATGGGAGAGAGGGTCGTCGTGATCGGGGGAGGCAACGTCGCCTATGACGTGGCCAGGACGGTCCTGCGGCAGGCGGCGTACGACACAGCGAGGACCGCAGCGCGGCTCGCCGGCACACGCAGCGTCTGCCTGGTCTCCCTGGAGACGCTGGAGGAAATGCCCGCCGATACCATCGAGATCGTCGAAGGTGATGAGGAGGGGATCGAGAGGCTCAACGGATGGGGGCCGCTGGCGATCGAGCGCAACTCTGCGGGACTCGTGACGGGCGTTCTCTTCCGGAGATGCCTCAGGGTCTACGACGACGACAGGAAGTTCTCTCCAGTCTACGACGATCGAGACTTGAAGCGGATGTCGTGCGATACCGTCCTTCTCGCTGCCGGACAGACCCCCGACCTGTCCTTCCTCCGAGCCGGCGGCGCCGACGTCAAGGAGGCGCGACCCGGTTGGCCGGCGGTCGACCCGGAGACGCTGATGACCACGGCGCCGGGGGTCTTCGTGGCGGGCGACCTGGCGCACGGCACCCGGCTCCTCATCGACGCGGTCGCGTCAGGCAAGGCCGCCGCACGTTCGGTCTATCGCCACGTTCTGGGAAGGCCTTTGCGGAGCGAGATCATCGAGCGCCATCAGATTCTGGATCGATATCGGCGCGAGACCGGGTACGAGGGGATCCGCCGGGTCGAAATCCCGATCCGCCCGGCAGGCGATCGGCTCGGTCCCGGCATGATCGAGGTCGAGGCTGGCTACTCCGAGGCGGAAGCAAGGCGCGAGGGGTCGCGGTGCCTCGACTGCGGGGTCACGCCGGTCTTCGACGGGACGCGGTGCGTTCTCTGCGGGGGATGTGCCGATGTCTGTCCCACAGCCTGTCTGAAGCTCGTGTCGCTGGACAGGATCGACGGGGGCCCCCCCTTGGCGGAGTTGATCGAGCGGTCGATCGGGTCTCGCGCCGACCTCGGCGAGAACTCCGCCATTCTGAAGGACGAGGAGCGTTGCATCCGTTGCGCGTTGTGCGAGCAGCGCTGCCCGGTCAACGCAATCACGATGGAACGGGTCGCCTTTCGTGGCGAATGGAGGATCTCCGCATGACAACGCGACCGCTGGCCGGGGGAAACGGCCGCTCGCGGCTGGATCCCGAGCCGATTCCGAGGCGCGACTTCCTCGGTCGCCTGGCGGTTTTCTCCTCCTTTGCGAGCCTCGCGTTCGCCCTGGCAGGGATCATGCGTCTTCCGAAAGCCGCGGTCCTCCCCTCTCCTTCCAAGAAGTTCAGCGTGAAGCTTCCCGAAGCCATGCAGCCGGGGGTTCCCTTCGTGCCGCCGGGCCGGTCGGTGGCGATTTTCAGGGACGAAGGCGGCGTCTATGCGGTCTCGACGGTTTGCACTCATCTTGGGTGCATCGTGAAGGCGGACGCCGGAGGCTTCAAGTGCCCATGCCACGGGTCTGAATTCCGAAGGGACGGCACGGTCGTTCGCGGACCCGCGCCGAAGCCGCTGCCATGGCTGGCGCTGGCTGTCTCGGCAGGGAGCGTCTGCACGATCGATGAGGGGTCGGTGGTCGAGTCAGGGAGGAGGGCGCGGGGATGACCGGGTCGAGCAGCGGGCAGAGCGCCATGGGCCGTCCTTCTGAAGGGAGATGCCCGGACGGGCGAAGCGCCCTGGCCCGCTTCGGCGAGAACCTGAGACGCGCGCCGCGGGAGCTCCGCGACTCGATGTTTCGCTCGGGCTCTCCCGCATCGGA
>VGJL01000110.1 GCA_016867495.1 Candidatus Eisenbacteria bacterium
CGACCCAGGGTCATAGTCGCACGCCAGCAGCACCTTCGATCCGCGGGGCAACTGCTCCACCGCCTCATAGAGCCCGCGCACCTCCGGAGTGACCGAGATCCGTTGCGGCAGATCGAGGAAGAGCGGCACGACGACCGCCACCGTGATGACGAGGTAGATCCAGCGCCGATCGATGCTGAGCATCCGATCGATCAGGCTCATCTCTCGCCCCCCAGATGGGATCGTTCGATCCCGAGGATGAGCCTGAGGCTCGTTGAGACGGTTCCCAGGGCGATTCCGATCATGATCGCGCGCTGGCCCGCCTTGTTGGGAACGTTCATGATCCAGTCGGCCAGACTCGAGAGGCGGTATCCCTCGGGGAGGAAACCGGTGAGAGCGTCCCCCGCCGGCACCCGGCCCAGCATGACCAGGAAGGCGGCGACGAGCAGGAGCGTGGCCTCCCGATTCCGCGCCCGGAAGGCCCTGTAGGAGGCGCTCGCGACGAAGAAGGCGAGAATGGCGAACATGGTCGCGCTGAGCGGATTGTAGACATTCTGGTACATCCAGTCGAATGGGGTTCCCGGGTCCTGGAAACGCGCCCCTCCGCTCAGGAAGAGGCCGATCACTCCCATCAGGAGGAAACTGACGACGATGACCACAGCGTAGGGCCAGTCCCTCTCCTTCCGGTAGACCTTGTTGCCCGACACCTTCATCAGATTGAGCACCCCGAGCCAGATCGCAAAGGCGAAGACGATCTGGACCCAGTCGGTCAGCACATCCTGCATTCCGGAGAAAGGCCTGTGGGGGACGAAGAACTGGACGATGTAGGTGATTCCGACGAAGGCGGTCAGGAACAGGGGAACTCCTCTACGCATCGCCAGGTCTGCCTATTCCACCGCGAAGAGCGATGCGAAGTCGAAGATGCCGATCGTCTGGATGACGATTCCCGCGAGAAGAAGAAGCAGGATGATCGCCTTGCCGATGTCCTGGCCCTTGAGACTGCCGAGCTGCCGCGGCTCTCGGGACAGATAGGCCCCCGCGACGAAGAGCTCCTCGCCGATCAACGTGTAGTCGCAGGCTGCGAAGAAGAAGGGAAGCTGGCTCGCCTGCGCGGTCCCCGCGATCTGGATCGCGCCGATAGAGTTCCCGGTCTCCGCCAGGATCAGCGACTCCGCGAAAAAGGCCCCCTGCATGAAGACGGCGGCCGGCTTCTCCCTCACCATGATCCCGTCGAGCGCGGCCGCGTATCCGAACTGGTCGTCGGTCAAGTAGCGGACCATCGAGTCGGAGTAGCTGTCCGGATGGCCGGTGGCGAGGTAGGACTCCTTCACGGTCTCGCGGCAGGCCACCATGACCAGGGAGCGCGAGCAGGGAACATCGAGCGGAGTCCCGTACTCGGCCGTCAG
The DNA here is from genome assembly GCA_016867495.1 of Candidatus Eisenbacteria bacterium. Classification (NCBI taxonomy): domain Bacteria; phylum Candidatus Eiseniibacteriota; species Candidatus Eiseniibacteriota bacterium. Next base: position 1,386 of record VGJL01000110.1, read on the forward strand.
ACGGGCGACACGGCCGAGGATCGAGATCCCGGCCAGGGTCTGGACGTTGTCCATGTCCTGCGTACCGGGGATGTAGAGGATCTTCCGGCCCATCTCGGTCGCCCGACCGACGGCTTCGTCGACCGCGTCGAGTCCCGCTATCTTGCGGATGAAGAGATCCCCACCTCTTCTCGCGCGCTCGATGAAGTAGATGATCAGTCCCGAGAGAAGCAGCACGGCGACCAGGGTGTTGATCCTCCCGGTGTGAAACCACTGCGCCCGGGCCTGGGCGGCCGATGAGGGTGCCGAGGCGGCTCTCTCGTCGCCCCGGACGGCGAGGACCCGGTAGTAGTAGGATTCTCCGTCGCGCACCCCCTTGACATCGATCAGATCCCCGACGCCCGGGGGCGTCGAGCCGACCTTCTCATAGGGCCCCGCCAGGCCCCGGCTCCTCTCGACTTCGTAGCCCGTGAGGCCGAGAGCTCCCCCGGAGTCGCCGTCGCAGGGCTCCCAGTGGATCGTGATGCTTCGGCCGTCGTCGTTCGGAGTGTCGCGCGCGATGACGCCAGCGGGCGCCGGGAGAGAGAAGCGCGGGGAGTCCGCCGGGGAAGCCGGCGTCGAGATCGCGGAGACGATGAGGAGCAGGCAGATCAGGGACGCCGCGCGGACCGCCGGTTGCTCGCCCGCGATCGAGGACCCGGGGCGGCCACCCGTCAGCATCCGCTCATCCCTGACTCCCCCATGGCATCCAGACCAGAATGAGGCGGCTGTCATGCCCGGGTCAAGTCCGGCTTGAGCGATCCGGGACAGGCCGCTAGTCTCGGTTCTTGCACGCCGCAGCGCAGCCGGGGCGCCCGCCCGCGAAGGCCCCTCGCGCGGGATGGCGGCGCGTTCGCGGACACGCGACCGAGCATCCGGCCGGCGCATGCGTCGAGGGGGGAGGTGCCGATGGACGAGAGGCTTGCGATCGACGGGGGCAAGCCCGTCCGCGACTCCTTCCTGATCTTCGGCAGCCCGGATATCCGGGAGGCGGAGATCCAGGAAGTCGTCGACACCCTTCGGTCGGGCTGGCCGGGAACGGGGCCGCGCGTCGCGCGATTCGAGGAGGCCTTTCGCGCCTACATAGGAAGCCGGCACGCGGTCGCTCTGAACTCCTGCACGGCGGGCCTGCATCTCTCGATGATCGCCCTGGGCGTCAAGCCCGGGGATGAGGTCATCACCACTCCCCTCACGTTCGTCGCGACCGTGAACGCGATCGTCCATGTCGGCGCGACGCCGGTGCTGGCCGACTGCGACCGGCGGACCATGAACATCGACCCGAACGCGATCGCCTCGCGGATCACCGACCGCACGCGGGCGATCGTGCCGGTCCACTTTGCCGGCCGCCCCGCGGAGATGACGGCCATCGAGGCGATCGCCCGGCCCCGCGGCATCAGGATTCTCGAGGACGCGGCCCACGCTGTGGAGGCGCGGCACGGGACGCGCAAGGTCGGGACGATCGGCGATTGCACCGTCTTTTCCTTTTACGTGAACAAGAACATGATGACGGTGGAGGGAGGGATGGTCACGACCGACGACGATGAGATCGCCTCCTGGGTGAAGATCGCCGGCTTGCACGGCATGTCGAAGGACGCATGGAAACGATTCGGCGACGAGGGATACAAGCACTACGCGGTGCACTTCCCCGGCTTCAAGTACAACATGACCGACATCCAGGCGGCGATCGGCCTGCACCAGCTCGCCCGGGTCGAGGCGGGATGGATCCGGCGCCAGGAGATCTGGAACCGCTACCAGGCAGGCCTGACGGGGCTTCCCGCGTTCCTCCCGCCCCCCCCGGACGCGGGCGACCGCCACGCCTATCACCTCTTCACTCTCCTCGTCGATCTCGAGAACTTGACAGCCTCCCGCGACAGGATCCTGGGCGCCCTTCAGGCCGAAAACATCGGCGTCGGGGTCCACTACTCGGCGATCCACCTGCATCCCTACTACCGGGACGCCTACGGGTTCGCGCGCGGAGACTACCCGAGCGCGGAGTTCGTGTCGGATCGAACCCTCTCGATCCCGTTCTCCACGAAGCTGACGGACGGCGATGTCGATGACGTGATCGGGGCCGTCCGGAAGGTGCTCACCGCTTATGCACGATGAGTCCAGCCTCGCTCCGTTCCTGGAGAGGTGGTCCCGGCGGGCGCGGCTTCTGGTCGCATGGGCCGGCGGGGGCGCGAGGCGACTGGTCCAGCGGCCTCCGATGGCGCAGATCGAGATCACGAACCGCTGCAAGATGACATGCCGGACATGCACGCGCCTGAAGCTGCCCGCCACGGGCGACATGGCATTCGAGGACTTCCGCAAGCTCATCCTGGAGCTCGGCCCTGTCCGCAGACTCTGGCTCTCCGGCCAGGGGGAGCCCTTGCTCCATCCGGATCTGCCGAGGATGATCCGAGAGTGCGTCGATCAGGGGATCCACGAGACGATCGTCCACACGAGCGGCATGCTGCTGGAGGGGGAGAGGGCGCAGGCGATCGCGGCCAGCGACCTGTCCGAGTTGAGGATATCGATCGACGGAGGGAGCGAGGAGGACGTCGAATACCTGCGCGAGGGGTCTTCGTTCCCGCAGATCGTGGAGAACGCGAGGGCGTTCGTGGGGCTCGGCTCGTCTGTCCGCACCGCCTTCTATGTAGTCCTGAACCGGAGGAACCACCTCTCCGTGCCGCGCATCTCGGAAGTCGCCGCCTCCGCCGGCGTCCGCCGCGTCTATGTGACCGAGACGGTGCCTTTCCGGGACGAGTCGACAGAGCGGGAGATCTACGATCGCAGGGAATACCAGTTCGCGTCGCTTCCCGCGGACGTGCGGGACCGCACGCTCGCCGAGATCCAAACGAGCGCCGCGCGCCACGGGATCGACATCCGGATCGACCTCAAGTGGCATCGCAAGCGATGCTTCGAACCGTTCCAGAAGATATATATCGACTTCGGCGGCAACGTCACTCCCTGCTGCCGCATCCACAACGAGTGCTTCGTCGGCAACATCCTCGAAGGTGGGCTCGAAGGAACCTGGTACGGCGACGCGATGACCCGCTGGAGACGCGACATCCTCAAGAGGAGCCGTCACCGGCGGATCTGCGTGGAGCGCTGCAACCTCGGCATCGGGGCCGATTGCAAATCCGACCCATGAGCGACCCGTTCGGCCTCTTCTCGAAGAACTGGCTCGTCTGGAGGATCTGCAGGCGCCATGTGCGGAGCGTCGCCCGGCTGGCGCGCGGCCGTGTCCTCGACATAGGGTGCGGCGAGCAGCCTTTCCGGCCGCTCTTCGAGGGGCGGGTCGATCGGATCTGGGGGATGGACCACCCCGGGACGCCCCATCCGAAGTCGCGGACCGAGGTCTTCGGCAGCGCGCTCGCGCTCCCGTTTCGGGCTGCGTCGTTCGACGCGGCGGTCTGTTTCCAGGTTCTCGAACATGTCCCCGAACCTCTGGCCCTGCTCCAGGAAGCCCGCCGGGTGGTCGCCCCCGGCGGACATCTCATCCTCACCGCGCCCCACATCTGGAACGTGCACGAGATCCCCCATGACTACTTCCGCTATACCCTCTTCGGCCTCAGGCATCTCTTCGAGCAGGCGGGATTCGAGGTCATCGAGATCCGCCCGATGGCCGGCTACTTCGTGACGGCCGCGGCGCGGTTCTGCTACTTCCTCGCCCACTTCGACCGGTGGGGGCTTCAGATCCTCGTCAAGCCGGCCTATCTGATCGTCCAGGCCCTCGGGGGAGCGCTCGATCGCATCTACTGCGACACGACGGAGACGTGGAACTACCTGGCCGTCGGCCGGGTTCCGGAGCGCCCCGCTTGAGCCTCAAGGAAGGACGATGGGCCCTGGCGGCCGGGGTCGTGGTCCACCTCCTCATGCTCCTGTCCCTGCGCGGGCAGTTCCTGAACCCGCTCTTCGTGGAGGCGCGGGACTCGCACGGCCAGGCGGCGGACTACTTCGGAATCTACGCGGCGGGAGACCACCTGGTGCACGGCCGCAGCATCTACCAGACGAACGCCGGCGGCAACGGGGCCACAGAAGACGTCCCCTATTCCTACTTCTACCGCTACCTGCCCCCGACGGCCTATGTCGCGGCGCTCTCGAGCCTCTTTCTCTCCCCATGGACCGGCTATCTGGTCTGGGTGATCGCGACAGAGCTTCTGCTTCTCCTGGCGGTGCGGGGGATCCTTCGGTTTCCGGGCGCGAGGGGAGCGGATCGACGCCTCCAAGCGGGGATCTGGCTCGGCTTCCTCCCCTTCTACTTGGAGCAGTGGATGGGCCAGTTCTCGCTCTTGATGGCCTTCTTCCTCTGGACCATCCTGCGCGGCGCGGAGACCGGCCGATCCGCGGGCATGCGAGAAGCGCCACCCGGAAAGGGAGGGCTCATCGCCTGGGCTGCCTCCATCGCCCTGAAGAGCTACACGGCGCTCTTCGCCTTGAGTTACCTGCGGCGCGGGTGGATCCGTCCGGTGCTCTATGCGGCGGGACTGGTGATCCTCTCCTGCGCGCCCTACTACCTGGCCAGGCCCGAAGATCTCGGCACATTCCTCGAGCTGAATCTCGGCCTATTCCCCGGCGAGATCTACCCGGGAACGCTGGGACTGAGCGCCTTCGTCCGTCAGGCGGGATGGTGCCTGCCCGATGAGCTGGCGAGCCGGCGCCTGGCCCTTGCGGGACTCGATGTCTCCGTGGGCAACCTACCGGTCGTCGCCGCGAACCTGCTGATCCTCGGCCTCTCGGTGTGGATCGTTCTCCGCCACGGGAGGAGGTGCTCCATGACGCTCCAGATCTCTCTCTGGGTGCTGGCCTTCTTCCTGATCTTCAAAGACGTTTGGGAGTACCACTACGTCATGCTGCTGCCGGTCCTGAGCGTCCTGGCCCTGCGCTATCGCTCGCCTCTGATCCCGTGGCTCGCCCTCGCGCTGGCCCTGCCAACTCCTTACCTGCTAGTGGCCGATCGGCAGGGGGGCCTGACGCAGATCGGAAGCCTGATCCAGCACGCGAGCAAGGCGCTGCCCACGCTCGCGCTCTTCATCTGGGTCGTCGCGACAGCGCGGCGGGAAGCGAACAGAGGGACCGGCGCGCGGGGCCCGATCGGAAGCCGCGCCGCCACGCTACCCTAGGGCTTCGGCTCCTCCGGCCTCTTCCTCTCGCCTTCGGGAGGGGCATCTCCCTTCAGTCCGCCCTTGAACTCGTTGATTCCGCGGCCGAGCGACCGGGCGAGCTCCGGGATTCTCTTCGCGCCGAAGAGAATCAAGACGATCAGGAGGATGACGAGGATCTCACGGAAACCGAACTGCATCGGGCACCCTTCCTTCCTCAGGGAATCGGCTCCGCGGATCAGATCCGCGGGGAGTCTTCCATTCCCCTCACAGAGAGCCTACACGAGAAGGCGGCGGGCCGGTACCGCTCAGTGGGGAGGCAGCGTGTCGGGGAAGTCGCTGCCGAGGATCAGCAGGGCGTCGGCCTCAGGCGCCTCGACCCTCTGCTCGATCATCTCCCCCACTCCGAGCGCTTCCCGCAATCGATCGGCGACCGCCTCGGCCGCGTCGCGCCGCCCGGAGCGCAACACCACGAGGGTGCGCCTGTAGTCGGCTCGATCGGCATTGCGCGTCTCGAAGACATCGAACCCCTGCCGTCTCAGCCAGCGCTCCACCCTTGCGCCAAGGCCGGGCCGCCCACAGCCATTCATGAGGATCAGCGTCGGAGCGCCGATGCCCGGGAACCTGGGCTCCGGCGCGACCGTGGCCACGGCCGTCAGGCGCTCGGCGCGCTTTCGCGAGGGGGGGCCAGAGGCGCGATAGCCAAGGTAGATGCTGAATCCGAAGAAGCCGACCAGCGCGAGCAGAACCGCCGTGGCGATCCCGCGGCCCCACGAGCCGGCCTTGCCTGCCTTCTTGCGGCGCTTCGGCATCAGAGCCATCCACGGCGGGCCAGGAACTCCCGCGCCCGCCGGTAGGTCTCATCGAGCGACTCGGGAAGCAGCTTGCGCTGAGCGAGTATCGGCATGAAGTTGGTGTCTCCCACCCACCTTGGGACGATCTCGAGCCCCAGGTGTTCCCCCGGCTTGCCTTCCCTGAAGCCGATCGTCATCCCTTGAGGGCCGTACAGCTCCCGGACCGCCTCGGCGGCGATCTGCCCGAGCCGCCAGAATTCGGTCCTCTCGGCGTCGCCGAGCTCCGCATGACGGATCATGTGACGGATCGGATGGACGGTCAACTGCCCCGAATTGTAAGGGCGCGCGGAAACGGCGAGCAGGGCGTGCGGCCGCTTCGCAAGGACCGGGAAGCCGCTCTCCGCGTTGGCCAGAGCGCAGACGGGGCAATCCTCCGATCGAGCGGCCTTCCTGCCCGCGAGGAGAGACTCCGCCGCCGCGAGCTGCTCGATGGTGTTGATCCCCGAGATCTCCAGCGGGTCGGCGAGGGTGTAGGTGCCGACGCGCCCGCCCTGATCCCGGATCTGCCGCACGGTGTCGGTGAGGTAGATCTCCCCCTGACGATTGTCGTCCGTGAGCCCATGAAGGGCCGCGAGCAGGAGCGGCGTTTCGAAGGCGTAGATCCCGGAGTTGATCTCGTCGATCGTCCGGTCCTCCGGGGCGAGATCGCGATCCTCCACGATCGCCACCAACTCCCCCCGGTCGCCCCTCACGATCCTCCCGTACCCCGACGGGTCCGCGAGCCTGGCCGTGAGAACCGTGGCTGCGTTGCGCGCGTGGCGGTGCTCCTCCATCAGCTCGAGAAGGGTGCAGAGGCGGAGCAGGGGAACGTCTCCATAGAGAACCAGCGTGGAACCGTCCGTTCCACGCAGGAATGGCTCCGCCTGCTGGACCGCGTGGCCGGTTCCCCTCTGAGGCTGCTGGAGGACGAACTCGACGTCCCAGCCGCTGTGTTCCCCGCGGACGCGCTCGTGCTGGTGCCCGATGATCACCGCCATCCGATCGAGCGGGAGCCGGGAGGCCGTTTCGAGCACATGCTCCAGCAGGGTCTTCCCCCTGACCTTGTGGAGGACCTTCGCCAGGTCGGAGTTCATCCTCGTCCCCCGTCCGGCGGCCAGGATGAGCGCTCTCCACCTCATCGGGTCTTCCGCCCGAGGCCGCCGCGGCCCTTCGCCGCCGGGCGAACCGCCACATTGTCGATCAGCCGCGTGGAGCCCAGCCGGTAGGCCACGGCGAGGAGCCACGGTCCCCCCGGACCGGGGGCCGCGAGAGTCCGCGCGTC
>VGJL01000111.1 GCA_016867495.1 Candidatus Eisenbacteria bacterium
TTGACTTCTCGGTGAACTCCTTTGCGATCGGGCGCAAGGCGGACGAGAGGGGCAAAGGGGGGCGGCTTCCCTCGTTGGCGACTCTCTACACTCGCTTCGGGGCGTCGTTTCGGAGCGTCTTCGAGAAGAAGTGGGGTGAGCCTACGCGCGACGGACAGGCCGCCCGGATCGCGACCGGCCTGACGGACAACCGCTCGATCGGTCCCTACCTGAAACTGAGCCCGTCGCTCTCCGCGACGGGGGCCTGGTTCCGCCGGGACTTCCGCGGGCGGAGCCACGGCTTTGGCGGCGTCTGGGACGGCGGCGCTTCCGCGCGCTCCACACTCTACGGGACCTTTCCCGTCGGGATCGGCCCCGTCCTGGCTCTCCGGCATGTGGTCGAGCCCTCGCTCTCTTATCGCTACGCGCCCGAGATTGCCTACTTGAGGGTTGCCGATTCAACCGGAAGGAAGGTGGCGCGCTTCCCAAGCGTAGGGGGAATCGCGCTCTCCGGATCCCGCGCGAGCTCGATGAGCCTCTCCCTCACGCAGCGGTTCCACTTCAAGCTCGCGGGCGAGGATCCGCGCAAACCGCGCAAGATCGACAACCTGATTCTCTGGACGACGTCCACATCCTACAACTTCCTGGAGCAGGGAAGAGGGAAGCGCCCCTTCTCGACTCTCTCGAACTCGCTTCGAGTGCAGCCCTCGCGATACATCGACAACAGCTGGAGCGTGTCGCACGATCCCTACACCAAGGCGCTGCGTTCCCTCTCCGTCCAGACGAACTTCCGTCTCACTGGAGGGGGAGGCGGGGCCGACACGACCGGCTCGACTCCGGCGGCGTATGGGGAGTTCGGACAGGCGGGGGGAGGGAGAAGTCGCCCCGGGGAGAAGCGGATGGGCGCCTCGGGGCCTTGGAGCTTGAATCTCGCGCACAGCTACTCGCGGGGCCAGAGGAGATCGAGCGAATCGAGCACGATGAACATCTCGACGTCTGTCATGCCGACGGCCGGCTGGAGGGCGACCTACAGCGTCTATTGCGACCTCAGGAGGCGCGAGATCCGCAGTCAGGCCTTCTCGCTCTATCGGGACCTGCACTGTTGGGAGGCCAGCCTCGATCGGCGCATCACCGGCGACGACGCCCAGTACTACTTCCGGATCAACGTGAAGGACCTCCCGGATGTCCAGTACGAGCGGCAGCGGCGTTGAGGGGGATGGCGGGAACAGGAGCGGCCCGCGGGCCTGTCCCCGTCGCCCGCCGCCTCTTCGCCCTCCCCGCCCCCGGGGCCGCCCCAGGGGAACCTCTTCAGCGGATTGGGGTTCTGCTGCATCGATGGGGCTGAACTCCGCCTTGAATCTGCCGATCTTGGGGTGGTAGCCTGAGATGATCTGATGCTTCGCATCTGAGTGCGATAGGCCACGGAGGTAGTCGTCGATGAACCCGAGAATCTCTTCCGCGATCCTGGTTTCGCTGGGCGTCGCTTTCCTCTCTGGGTGTGCAGGTTTCATGGGCGCCGAGCGGCGCCAGACGAACACCGAGGTGATCCTCGTGTCGTTCGGCTCGACGATGGGCGAACTCGCCCCTTGTGGGTGACACTCCAGCCAGAAGGGCGGGCTGGCCCGGCGGGCCAGCATGGTTGACTCTCTCCGGGCTCACAACAAGAGCTTTGCCCTGATCGATCTCGGGGACTGGATGAACTCGGAGATGACGGTTGGCGAAGAGAAGAGCCGGTTCATCTGGAAGACGATGGAGCAAATGGGCTATCTCCTGACGACCCCGGGCGTTCGGGAACTTGATCGCTGGCAGCTCTACCGGGAGTTGATTGCCCAGGGGCCGATCCAGTGCGTCTCGTCCAACCTCTCGGTGGTCGAGGGGGGGGCCGAGAGCCCGATCGCCCCCGCGACGCGCGTGTTGGAGATCGGCGGAGTGCGCGTCGGTTTCTTCGCCCTCATGGGGGGCAATGAGATCACGACGGCTCGCCCCCCTGATGGGATCGAGTACCGTACCCAGGATGCGCTCGCCACGGCGCAGAAGCTCGTGCCCGAGCTGCGGAAGGACGCGGAGATAGTCGTCCTGATGTCGCAGATGTCGACCCAGGAGACCGACGACTTGGTGCGTCGCGTCCCCGGCATCGACGTGGCGCTCTACGGCCGCAACGCCCAATGGAAGGAGCGGGCCGAGAAGGTCGCGGCGTCTATCGCCCAGCAGACCGGCATGCGCGGGCAGTTCACGGGCGAGCTGGCCCTGATCGTGGATCCCGACGGACGCATCGTAGACTGGGGCTCGCGCAACACGACCTTGGACGTCAACTACCCGGAGAACGTCGATCTCGCCGCCGCAATCAAGCAGGCCGAGTCCCGCGCCAAGGAGGCATTGAAGCTCGCGTCGGACAAGAAGGCGTCGGAGATCGAAGGGAAGATCACATCAGAGCGCTACATCGGCGTCGACAAGTGCCAGCGGTGTCACGAGGCCGAGCATGCGCAGTGGGCGGGCACGAAGCACGCCCGCGCCTTCGCAACTCTCGAGAAGGACGGAACGCAGGCTGACGAGAAGTGCGTGGGATGCCATGTCACAGGATGGAAGAGGCAAAGCGGGTACGCGGCGGGGTCGAGCGATCCTGATCTCAGGAATGTGCAGTGCGAGGCGTGTCACGACATGGGGACGCTGCATTCGAGGACGAACACGCGACCCATCAGGGAGGAAACCTGCCTCGTGTGCCATACCGGGGAGTGGGGAAAGGGATTCAGCTTCGCATCCGACCTGGCCAAGGTGACTCATTGACCCTTTCGCCCCGGCCGTCCGCCGGCAAGTCGGCAGCGGCTGCTCGGGCGTCTCGGGGGACTCGGCAGGGGCGCGTTTGCAAACCGGTCCCTGCCGTGCTCTAATCGGACATCATGGTGCCGGACGCGCCGACGGATTTCTCTAGTGTCCGGCTGCAGGGGATGCGGTCGGCGCCGTGCGGTCGTCAACCTATCGCCTAGCGAATCCAGGGGCCGCAGCAAGAATCACCGAGCGGGGTCCCAGCGGGGCCTTCATAGGAGAGTTGTTGTCCGGTGGACGCATTTGACTCGTGCATTCGCAACGGAAGGCTGAAGCCTGCGGAGGCGACCGAGGAGGCTCTTTCCAAGGAGATCCGGACTGCGCTCGAAGAGCTGGCCAAAGCACGCTCCTGCTATAGGGACAGTCGCCTGGAGGAGACAGTCGTTCAGTCCTACTTCGCCATGTACAGGAGCTGCAAGAGCCTGCTTCTCTCAGGCGGGTACAAGGACAGCAACCTCTACAGCCTCGTGGCCGGGATCACGAAGCTCTATGTGACCCCAGGTGCCCTCGATCCGGAGCTGGTCGACCTCCTCAAGATCGCCAAGGACCAGAAGGATCTCGTGCACGAAGGCGCCCGCTGCGGGCGTAAGGACACGGGAGTGATCCTGGCGGCCGCCGAGCGACTGCTCACCCGCGCCTGCGAGCTTCTGGCCTTGCCGGGCATCGCTCCGCCCGAGGCGGTCTCCGAAGGCGAGGCTCCCTAGCGTTTCCGCCCGGAACCCCAGGCCGGGTTGATGCGTAGGGAGGGGGGGCGGATCCGGGGGGACTGACCACGAGATGGGTTACGCGGACCTTCTTGCGACCGTCTACTTCCTTGTCGGAATCCTGACCACCCTTCTCGGCCTCGTCATCCTGCGTGAGAACACGGGGGCGAGGCTCAACCGTGTGACGGCGATGATGCTCTTCTTCGCGGGGGTGGGGGCGATTCTCGGGGCCGGCTCCATCCACGGCGTGCAGGCGCAGATGCGCGGTCCGGCCGCCTCCCCCCTGGTCGCGAACTTCGCCTACCTGTGGGAGTTCTTCTTCCCGACGCTCCTTCTCTTCGCCGCTTCCTTCCCGGAGGAAGCCCCCTGGCTGCGCAGGCACTCCGGGGGGGATGTCCTTGTCTTCCTTCCGCACACGATCCACTTCTGCCTGATGTTCACGGCGACGATCTGGGGGAGGGACTTCGGGCTCTCTCATCTGGGGGAGCGATTCTCTCTTCTCGGCGGACTCGCCGATGTGACAAGGGTGCTCCTTCGGCAGTTCTTCGCATGGCACCTGCATCTCTTCTCCCTCGTGAATCTCACCTACGTCGGCCTTTCGACATACATGATCGGGAGGAATCTCGGCGCTGCCAGGATGGTCGCCCTGCACAATCAGATCCGCGTGATCCTCGTCGGGATCGGGATCGGCGTTGCGCTCTACAGCTTGGGGGCTCCGCTGAATGTCCTCCTGGGCCTGCGCCTGGAGCGGGAGATCTCCGCGACGCTTCTCGTGGGCGCGCTGGCGATCTGGTCGGGAACCATCGGCTACGCGATCGTCAGGCATCGATTCCTGGATGCGCGCTGGATCGTCCGGCGGACCATCCTCTACGCGGTCGCCGCCGCGATCGTCGTCGGAGTCTACCTCCAGATCGCGCGTGAGCTGAGCCGGGCGATGCAGGGGCTGTTGCGCATTCCTCAGGAGATGCTCGATTGGGTGGCGCTCATGGTCCCGCTCGTGCTCTTCCAGCCGGTGATGGGCCGAATCGAGGAGGCGCTGGAAGCCCTCCTGATGCGTGGCCGCCGCGAGGTCCGCAACGTGCTCATGCGTCTCTCGCACGAGATGTCCTCGAACCTGAACTTCGAATCCTTCGCCAAGGGGCTCGTCGCGGAGCTCCCCGACGCCCTGATGGTCGGGGGGGCGGCGGTTCTCCTGCGGCGCCGGCCGGCGGGCGGCCGGGGCGGAGGCTACGCGGTGGCCGCAGAGCGGGGAATGGCGCGTGAGAGCCTCGACCTTCTGCTGCAGATCGCGGACACGCTGCCCGCCCCGGGCGGGGCCGTCGCCAGGCCCCTCACGATCCGCGAGTGGCTCGACGCGGCCGAGAGGATCGGCCGTGGCCGCAAGGAAGCGCGGGACGTTCTTCGGGCCGGCGGAGTCGAGCTGACCTATGACCTCATTCATGGGGGGGAGCGGCTCGGGATCCTCGCTCTCGGCCGCAAGCTCTCGGGCACCCGCTACAGCGGGGAGGAAGTCGGCATGCTGGCTTCTCTCGCGGTGCAGGCGGGCGTCGCCCTCAAGAACAGCCTCCTTCACCGGGAGAATCTCGACAAGGCCGTGCTCGAGGAGGAGATGGCGCTCGCCAGGCGGATCCAGCAGCGGTTCCTCCCTTCGCGATTCCCCTCGGACTTGCCGGTCGAGGTCTACGGCGTCAACATGCCGAGCAAGCAGGTCGGGGGCGACTACTTCGACTTCTTTCCGGTGACGGGAGGCTACGCCCTCGCGGTCGCGGATGTCTCCGGCAAGGGAGTGGGCGCCGCACTCCTGGCCAGCATGCTCCAGGCCTCGCTGCGCACCCTGATGCAGAACGGCACAGCCACCGGGAAGGTCGTGGAGCGGGTCAACACCATGCTCTGCGAATCGACCTCATCGGATCAGTTCGTGACCCTCTTTCTCGCGCGCCTGGACGTCGAGAACCTCGTGCTCACTTACTGCAACGCCGGGCACAACTACCCGATCCACGTGAGGGGCCTGGGAGGGGGCGAGGCTCTCGGCCCGTCCCAACTCGTGCTGGGTGTCGATGAGCGGATCTCCTACGAGGAGCACCGGCGCGCCTTGGCCAAGGGCGATCTGGTTCTCCTCTACACGGACGGCGTCACGGAGGCCAGGAGTCCCGCGGGGGACGAGTTCGGGGAAGAGCGTCTCACCCGTCTCATGGGAGAGCTTCCCGATCGGAGCGCCGAGAGGATCGTGGCTTCGATCCGCGGCGAGGTTCTAGGTTTCACGCAGACGGAGGAGCTGCAGGACGACATGACGATGCTCGTCCTCCGGGTTCCGTGACGTCCCTCACGGGGAGTCCACGATCGCCAGAGCCGCATAGCCGACCACGTAGCCGCCAGCGCCGCCCGTGACCTCAGCGGAGTTGGTCCGCGCGAGAAGGCGCACCTCGGTCGCGCCCGTCCGGCGGCAGGCTTCGAGCACGGCCAGGATCGGTCCGCGTCCGCAAGCCTGGAACTCCCCGGAGGCGAATCCGCCCGCGAGTTCCTCGCTGTCGTTGCGCTGGAGGGCGGCAAGGGTCCTCGCGTCAGTCTCCCGGCAGGCTCTCAGGGAGTTTCCGTGGTAGAGGTCGGTGGATGCTACGAGGAGGATGGAACGGTCTCTCATGGCGCCCGCCAAGGCCTCTCCCAGCCTGATGCAGCGCTCCGGGCTATCGTCGGAGACCGCGAGCGGAAGGACCGGCGCGCCGGGCGCGATCTGCTGGAGGAAGGGGAGCTGAACCTCGATCGAATGCTCCTCTCTGTGCCCCAGATGATCGGCCCGGATTCCGGCATCCGCGCTCTCGAGCAGCTCGGCCAGTCCCGCCGGATGCTCGACTTCCCCCAGGGGGGTTCTGTAGCCCCTCCCCGGCCAGTAGGTCGTTCCCTTGAACAGGTCATAATGGCTGGGGCCGAGGACAATCACGGCCTCCGGCGCCCGGTCCCGCAGCTCGCGATAGGCCCTTCCCGCGACGGCCCCTGAATAGTCGTATCCCGCGTGCGGGCTGATCAGGGCCGCGGGCCGGCGGGGCTTGAGAGTGGGCTCGCCGTCGAGGTAGGCGCAGAGGCGCTCCCGAAGGAGGTCAGGTCGAGCCGGGTAGAAAGCCCCTGCCACCGCGGGCTCTCGGAACTGACGTCTTTCGCCCATCTCCCCTCCCTCAATCAACCCCCAGCCTAGGCAGAAGGGTTCGGCTGTGGCAAGCGGGCTGCGTGCCTTCCGGAGGTTTCCTTGACGGCCGCGCGTCGCGGGATGCACCATTATGTAGTAGAGGCAGGCGTCGCGCGGATCGAGCGCGTCCGCGCCCGCGGAGTTCCGCCCCATGCCCGGCTTTGCGGCGCCCCATGTGGCCCCGCGGCAGGAGGGTCGCCGACGATGGACCACCCCTCGCGTCCCGACGAGTTGAGAGCGGCCGGTCGCCTCCTGCTCGCGCTCCTCATCCTCGTCGCAGCCGCCGAGAGCGTCATAGGGAGAGGTTTCCGGCGCGGGGACATCTTCATGGCGGATCGAACCGCAGATCCCCTCTTCATAGGCGATCCGCGGGGCGCGATCTATCTCGTGGCCAACGAGCCTGGACTTCCGATCCGGGTCGTCGTGTCTGCCGAGGGATTCGTCGACCCGGTCACTTGCCTCATCCGCGAAGATGGCCGCATCGTCGTCGTCGACGCGAACGTCGACTTCATCGGCGATCGATCGGCGCGAGGAGGGCTCTTCCTCGTCGAGCCACCCGATGCGCCTCCGGGAAAGGCGACAAAGCTCGCTGCGGATGCTCGATGGGACAACCCGACCGACATCCTCGAGGAGCCATCAGGCGATCTGCTCCTGCTGGACGCGGACGCCGATGTCCTCAATGCCGGCACGCGGCCCGGCGCGCTCTTTCGCGTGAGCAGGTTCAACCAAGAAGTCACGCTCGTTGCCGCGAGCCCTCTCTGGGCGGAGCCCCGCTCGATGGTCTTTGACATCGACGGGAAGGTCCTGATCTGGGATCCGCGCGCAGATCCGTTCGGTCTCGGCGGCGTTCCCGGGGCGCTGTTCCGGGTGGATCCGGTTTCAGGAGAGGTTCAGGCCCTGTTCTCCAAGAGGGGGGTGTTCGCCACTCCTTGGGCGCTCGCGATTGACGGGGCCGGCAACTACCTGATCCTCGACCGCGACGCGAATCCCAGGGGCTTCCCCGGCGCGCCTGGCGCGATCTACCGCGTGCGTCGAACGGACCTGGAAGTCGAGGTTGCCTTCGCTGTTTCCAACTTCATCGAACCGTTCGACTTCGTGATGGACCCCGATGGGAGCGCATGGGTTCTCGATCGCCGCGCCTCGCCGTCGGGGAATCCTCAGCTCGGTGGCGGTCTCTTTCACTGCGATCTGGCAGCCGGCGTCGTGATCGAGAGCCAGTACCACGCTTCCTTCGCGACGTTGAACGGACTGACGAGGTTCTCGGCTGCCCCCCTCGATTCCACGACCATCATCTGGGACGACCTGAGCGGTCCTCCTCTGGTTCCCGGAGACCGAGTCGTTGTCAGGGCGAGAGTAAGGAACTCCGGCAGGGAGCCAGGCCGGGCGACGCTCCGGCACCCGATCGGATCCGCGTGGGACTATCGGGTGGCCTCGGACTCCGCTTCTGTCGGGAGCTTCGCTTACGATCCGGCCTCGGCCACCGCCTCCTGGGTCGGGAACCTCGCCGCCCAGGCGGAGGCGACCGTTTCCTATGAGGTTCGGCTCTCCGAGTCGATCGTAAGCGGCGCAAGGATCGTGGAGGACTTCCTGCTTCGGATGGAGGAAGCCACAAGCGAGACCGCCATCCGCTTCGAGACGACCTCGTCGCGCCGGTCGGAGCCCGGGCGCGTGATCTGGACAGACTACAGCTCAGTGGGCGGTCAAACCCATGGGCTGATTCTCGACCTGCCCACAGGAGCTGTCCTTCCCGAGGAGGTCTTTTCGGGGCCTCCTCTCGTGAAACCGGATGATGTGGCCTTTCTCCCGGGGGGGAGGATCGCGGTGCTGGATCGACTCAGTCAGCCCCGAGGCCCCGATGC
>VGJL01000112.1 GCA_016867495.1 Candidatus Eisenbacteria bacterium
CTCTCCGACGGCCTCACGGTCGAGGTGAAGGCGGGGCTCGCGGAGACCGACTCCGTCCTCGAGCCGGAGCGGAGCCGGCTCGAGAAGAAGTAGGGGCGCGATGCAGCTCCGAATCGTCCTGATCCAATTCTGGCGCGACCTGAAAGCGCAGCGGCTCCGCACGGCCTTGACCCTCTTCGGGCTCGCCTGGGGGACGTTCTGCGTTGTCCTGCTCCTCGCCTTCGGCGAAGGGGTCTCGCGCGAGATGCTCGTCTCGATGACCGCGCTCGGCGAGCGGAACATCATCATCTGGGGATCCCGCACCTCGATGCCGTTCGAAGGGCTCGCGCGCGGAAGGCGCATCGCCCTGGAGGACTCCGACGCCGACGCGATCCTGAGGCTCGTGCCCGCGGTCGTCCGCGCGAGCCCGGAGTACAGCGACCACGCCGTCCTGAAGGGGCCCAAGGGGGAGCCATCGGCGGGGATCGCCGCGGTGCGCCCGTGCTTCGGCCCCATGCGGATGATCGAGCCGTCCTCCGGAGGCCGGTTCCTCAATGACCGCGACGAGGCCGAGCGCCGCCGCGTCGTCTTCCTGGGGGATCAGGTCCGCCAGGACCTCTTCAGCGACGAGCAGGCCGTCGGACGGACGATCGAGATCCGCGGGATCCAGTTCCTCGTCATCGGCACCCTGCCGAAGAAGCCGCAGGACTCGAGCTACAGCGGGCGGGACGACAACAAGATCTTCATCCCCGCCTCGGTGGCGGTCGCCTCCTTCGGCCAACGATGGCCCGACAACATGGTCGTCGAGATCGAGAAGGGGGCCGACGCCAAGGAGGCGCTCAAGGAGATACGCGCGGTCCTCGGAAAGGTCCATCACTTCGATCCCGCCGACGAGGAAGCCCTGATGACCTGGGACGTCGGCGAGATGGTGCAGATGTTCCACACGCTCTTCCTGGGGTTCAGGATGTTCCTCGGGATCCTCGGGGTCCTGACGCTCGCCGTCGCCGGGATCGGCGTCTCGAACATCATGAGCATGGTCGTGGAGGACCGGACCTCGCAGATCGGGATCTCCATGGCGATCGGCGCGCGCAAGCGATGGATCCTGAGCCAGATCCTCCTCGAGACCCTCCTGGTCGTAGGGCTCGGCGGGACGATCGGCGTCCTGCTCGCCCTTGGAGTCGTCAAGGCGAGCGGGCTCATCACGCTGCCGGAGGGGTTCGGCACGCCTGTCTTCTCTTGGCAGACGGCGGTCGTGACGGCGGGTCTCCTGAGCCTGATCGGAATCGTGTCAGGGATGGGCCCCGCCCGCCGAGCGGCGGGGCTCAACCCGGCGGTCGCCCTGAGGAGTTGACCGATGGGACCCGGGAGACAGGGGCTCGCCTTGATGGTCCGCTTCCTCGGCCGCGGAAGGTCGCGCCCCGCCGCGATCCTCCTCGCCGTCGGCTGGGGCACGCTCGCGATGATGCTCCTCCTGGCCTTCGGCGAGGGACTCAAGCTCACCATGGAGACGGGCCGCTACGGGCTCGGGCTCGATCCCGTCATCGTCTGGGCGGGCACCACGACGAAGCCATGGATGGGGATGAAGGCGGGGCGCGGCATCGATCTGAATGAAGAGGACCTCGCCGCGCTCGAGCGCGAGATCCCCGAGATCGACGAGGTCGCCGGTGAGCGCCAGAGATGGGCCGTCGACATCACGTGGGGCTCCAAGGCGGTGTCCACGCACCTGACGGGCGTGATGCCCTGCTACGAGGGGATCAGGACCCACCATCCGCAGCGGGGCGGCCGGTTCCTGAACGAGACCGATCAGGCACAGGGGCGCCGCGTCATCTTCCTGGGGCCGGATCTCAAGGAGCGCCTCTTCGGCCCGGAGGCGGCTGTGGGACAGAGCGTGCAGATCCACGGAGTCCCCTTCACCGTGGTCGGCGTGATGATCGACAAGCAGCAGATGGGCATGTACAGCGGCCCTGACGTGAACAAGGCATCGATCCCGCTCTCGACCTTCGAGTCGGTCTTCGGCAAGACCGAATACAGCCTGATGCTCTACACCATCAAGCCCGACGCCGATTCGAAGGAAGTGGAAAAGAAGGTCCGAGAGGTCTTCGCCCGCCGCCAGAGATTCGATCGGGAGGACGAGAGCGCGCTCCACTTCTGGGATACGATCGAGAACCGCAAGGAGACGGCCAAGGTCATGAACGGGATGCAGATCTTTCTCGGACTCGTGGGGGGCATGACGATACTGGTCGCTGGAGTCGGCCTCGCGAACATGCTCTTCGTCATGGTCCATCGCCGGACGCGGGAGATCGGCATGCAGATGGCGATCGGGGCGCGCAAGGCCGCGATCACATCCCAGGTCGTCGGCGAGTCGCTGATCCTCGCGGGAATCGGCGGGTATCTGGGGATCGGCCTCTCGTGGCTCGTCGTCGAGCTGCTGCAGCGGATTCCGATCAAGAACGAAGGGCTTCAGTTCCTCGGCAAGCCGACCCTCTCCCTCCCGCTCGGGATCGTCACCGTCGCCGTGCTCGTCGGGATCGGATGTCTCGCGGGAGCCCTGCCTTCCCGCCGCGCGGCCCGCTTGAACCCTGTGGAGGCGTTGCGCCATGAGTGACGCGAGATCGGCCATCATCGAGATGAGAGGGATCACCAAGATCTACGACGGCGGATCCCTCGAGGTGGCGGCCCTGCGCGACGTGGATCTGACGGTCCGAGGCGGCGAGATGATCGCGGTGATCGGCGCCTCCGGCTCCGGCAAGTCGACGCTGATGAACTTGATCGGATGTCTCGACACGCCGACGAGAGGAACCTACAGATTCGAGGGCAGGGACGTGACGCTCCTCGACGGCGAGGAACTGGCCGGTCTCCGCAACAGATCGATCGGCTTCGTCTTCCAGTCGTTTCATCTGCTTCCCTACGCCACCGCGCGCGAGAATGTCGAGATGCCGCTTCTCTTCGCGGGATTGCCGTCGCGGGCGCGGCGCGAGCGGGCGACCGAGATGCTCGATCGCGTCGGCTTGCGGGAGCGATCCGAGCACCTTTCCACCCAGCTCTCCGGCGGCGAGATGCAGAGGGTCGCCATCGCCCGGGCCCTCGCGAACCGCCCCAAGGTGATCCTGGCGGACGAGCCTACGGGCAACCTGGACAGCCGCACCGGCCGCGGAATCCTAGAAGTCTTCGTGAAGCTCTGGAGGGAAGGGACAACGATCGTCCTCATCACACACGACATGCGCCTTGCGCGCCTTTGCACGCGCATCCTCCAGCTCCAGGACGGCCGCATCGCCCACGACGGCACGGAAGTACCGGTAGAGGACGAGATCCCGCTGCCGATCGACTGAGCGGCGTCGGCCCCATCGAGGCACGGGCGGCCGGGGCGAAACCGGGGCGCGGCTGGAGCGAGGCTGGGGCGGGACCGGCGCGCCGCGGCGCCGGCCTGTTCCCCGCGACGCTGCCCTTGCGCTATCGTCGGGTCAAACCATCAGGAGACCCGACATGACGCTGGACGACCTGTTCGACGCTCTCTGGCGGGAGTACGCCGCGATCACGCCCGACGCCCACGAAATCCACAGACGGATCGCCGAAAGGGGCGAGACGATCGTCAACGATCACGTCGCCTTCCGCACCTTCGACATCGACCCGATCCGAATCGACTCCCTCGTCCGTCCATTCATCGACCGGGGCTACAGGCCCTCGGGCGAGTATTCCTTCGAGGAAAAGAAGCTCCGGGCCAGGTCCTACATGCACGAAGATCCGACACGGCCTCGCATCTTCATCTCCGAGCTGTTGACCGGGTCCTTCAGCGATCGCCTGAAGGCGATCTGCCGCTCCCTGGCCGAGCAGGTTCCGCCAGGGCGGGCGGGCTCGACCCCCCTCTTCATGGAGGGCAGGATCTGGAGCCCGGTCTCTCATGATGAGTACCTGGGCCTTCTGGAGGAGTCGGAGTACGCCGCATGGACGGCCGCGTTCGGGATCCGGGTCAATCACTTCACCGTCTCGTTCAATCACCTCAAGGGATTCGAGTCGCTCCGCCAGTTCTGCGATTGGCTGGCTTCCTGCGGCTTCCGGCTCCTCGATCCGAGCGACCCGGTTTCGGGGTCGCCCGATGTCTTGCTCGAGCAGGCCTCGATCCTCGCTAGCAGGATCGAGTGGGAGTTCGCGGGGGGCGAGCGGAAGGTGATACCGTCGTGCTACTACGAGTTCGCCCGGCGGTATGTCGATCCGTCCACGGGAAAGCTCTACGCCGGCTTCATCGCCAAGAGCGCGAACAAGCTGTTCGAGTCGACGAACGTCAAACCGTACGGCCGTGAGTCTTGAAGCATCTGCGCGGGCAGAAAAACGATCGCCCGTGGAGGCGACACTGTCCAGGGCAAACTCTCGTCGCGGCTCTCCACAGGCAATCGCGTCACTCGAGGGATCGGATCCCTCGACTTGACGATGCCCGAGGGGCACGCCCGCCGGTATCGGGGAATCCCTGAGTCGGGGAGGGCAAATTCCTTAGCGGAGACTGGCCGGGGATCGCGCGACGATGGGCTGAAAAGACCAGCTAGAGCGAGGTGAGGCCGTGTCGGACCGCCCACTTGGTCAGTTCCGCAACGCTATTGATTCCAAGCCGTTCCATAATCTGATGTCGGTGGGTCTCCACGGTCTTGGGGCTGACTTTGAGGAGCAGCGCGATCTCCTTGGTCGTCCTGCCCTCGGCCAGGAGCTGAAGAACCTCACGCTCGCGGGGCGTCAGGCTGGGGGTCGCCCTGTCGTCTTCGTCCGCAGGCCGCCTTGTGACTTCCTCGACCACCACGTCGGCAATGCCGGGGCTCACATACCGGTGGCCCTCGGCCACGGCGTGAATCGCGCGCGCGAGCTCGTCCCTCGTGCAGTCGTCCTTGAGGAGATACCCGGAAGCGCCCGCCCGCAGCATCTCGATCACGAAGCGGCGGTCGGAGTGGATCGAGAGGGCGATGACCTCGGTCCGTGGCGCGGACGACTTGATCTGGCGGGTCGCCTCTATCCCGTTCAGACCCGACATGGTGATGTCCATGACCACGATCTGGGGATCGAGCTTGCCCGTGAGCTCGACGGCCCTGCGTCCGTTCTCCGCTTCCCCCACGACAGTCATGCCGCGCTCCTGCTCGAGGAGGGCGCGCAGGCCTTGCCGCATGATTGGATGGTCGTCGGCAATGAGAATCCGCAGACTCATCTCACTTCCCTCCCGCCGGACCGCCTGCCCTGACCAAGGGCATGGTCAGAGTAGCCTTCGTGCCGGCTCCAGGTCTCGAGTCGATGGACAGACCCCCGCCGAGCGGCGAGATCCGCTCGCGGATGCTGAAGAGACCGAACCCCGAGGCGCGCTCCCCCGGCGCCTCGACGTCTTCGGGGGAGAACCCGACCCCATCGTCCTGGACGCTCAGGACGATCGCGTCCCCCTCGATCCTGCTCGAGAGGACGATGCGACGGGCGGCGGCATGCTTCACCACGTTGACGAGAAGCTCCCGGACCGCCCGGAAGATCAGGCCCCTTGCATCGGAGTCGAGGCGCTTCTCCGTGCCGTCATGGGTGAAGGCGACGGCGATCCTGTTCTCCTTGCCGATGCGCTCGAGGAGCCACTCGAGGGCCGGATCGAGCCCGAGCTCGTGAAGAATGGGAGGACTCAGATCGAAGATGAGCGAGCGGGTGTCGCCGATTGTCCTGTCGATGAGGGCGCGCATGTCGGCGATGGCCGCATCGAGCTCGCCGGGATCGCGAATCTCCCGCAGACCGGCCAGGCGCATCTTCGAGAGGGCGAGGGTCTGTCCGATCCGGTCGTGAAGCTCCGCGGCGATACGACGGCGCTCTCGCTCCTCCGTGGCCGCCAGCTCGGATGCGAGGGCGCGGAGGCGATCCCGATAGGTCAGGATCTGGTCCTGGGCCTGTTTGCGGTCGGTCACATCGCTGGCTATGACGAGGGCGACCTCGGACGCGCCGTCGGGTCCGATGAGGGGCCGGATGCGGGACTCGTACCAACGCTCCTCGCCCTGCACGACCGTCTGCCGCTCGTGGATCGCCTCCACGCCCGATTCCAGGACCGCTCGCACGGAGCCGGCCTGCCTGTCGGCATGGTCCCGGGGGAAGAGGTCCCACATCGTCTTGCCCGCGATCTCATCGGGCCGAATGCCGACGGCCGCGCAGGCCCGCGCGTTCGCGAAGTGGAAGACCCCCTCGCGATCGATCAGCGTGATCGCTTGCCCGGACCCCTCGACCAGACCCCGGTACTTCTCCTCGCTCTGCCGCAGGGCCTCGACCACTCCGCGCCTTCTGACCAGGGCGCCAAGCAGATCGGCCGCGACGCGCAGGGCATCGATCTCGACATCGGACCATTCCCGCGCCTCGCTCCGATCGCCGAGGCCGAGGGTGCCCCACCACTGTCCCTCCACCAGAACCGGGACGATCAGGACCGATCCCAGGCCTGCGCGTTCGAGGATGCTCCGGATGGCCTCCGGGAATCTGTCCGCGGAACCGTGGAGAACCTCGCCCGTGCAGAGACGGTCTGCGAAGGCCCGGAACCCCGGAGCATCCACGGAGAAGACTGTCTCGGCAGGGGAGGCTCCGGCGGCGGCGTCTTCGGGATTGATCCAGCCGAGATCCTGCCTCGCCCAGACTCTTCCCTCGCGGTCTGTCTCGTTCTCGAAGAGGAGGATGCGGTTGACCCGGATCGCCCTGCCCAGGCGCTCGAGAACCGCCTCCATGTCCTCCCTCCAGCGCCTGGATCCGGGAACGCGCGCGGCCGCGAAGGCGATCGCCTCGAGGATCTCGTCCCGGCGCCTCAGCTCTTCCTCGGCTCGGCGACGCTCGGAGATGTCGCGGATGATCCCTTCGTGGCGGCCGTCCGGCAGCTTCCGGCTAGAGATCTCGACCGGGACGATCGAGCCGTCGGATCTCAGCACGCTCAGCTCCGCGCGAACGGCCTGGCCTCCCTCGACGGCATCGAAGATCGCTCTCGCCTCCCGCCTGCCTTCCTCGAGGGAGAAGTCCCCGACACCGCGACGCAAGAGCTCCTCGCGCGCGCAGCCGAGGATCTCGCAGGCCTTGCTGTTCGCCTCGATGTACCTCCCATGCGCGTCGGTCATCACGATGCCGTCGGATGCCTCCTCGACGAGCGTGCGGTAACGCTCCTCGCTCGCGCGCAGATCCCGGTCGATCGCCTCTCTCCCGATCACGCCCCCGAGAATGTCCGCGACGACCCGCATGGCATCGATCTCGAAGGACTCCCAGGTCCGCTCCCGTCTGCAGTCGGAGAGGACGATGACTCCCGACCACTTCGACCCAACGAGAATCGGCACGGTCACGAAGGACCGGATGCCCCGGCTGTCGAAGACTGCCCGCAAGGGAGCAGGGTAGGCATGGGGGGGATCGAGCAGGATCTCCCCGCGCTTGAGCCTCTCGATCCAAGGCTGGCAGCCGATCTCGCGCAGAGGGAGAGCGATGTCGAGGTCCGGGTTCGAGGAAGGCGGTCCCACGGACGGATCGAACCAAGCGAGGTGCCGGCGGGTGCGGATTTCCCCGTCCGCATCCTGAGAGGCCTCCCAGTAGAAGGCCCTGTCGATATCGATGGCCCGCGCGATCGACTCGAGGATGCTCGGGATCCCCTCGCTCCAGTCGGGAGTCCTGAGCAGCGTTTCCGCCACGGTCGCGACCGCCTGCAGGATCTCCTGGCGACGCGACATCTCCCTTTCGAAGCGCTTCCGCTCGGAGATCTCCCGCAGCGCGACGATATCCGCCGGGGCCCCTTCCCAGACAACCGGGGAGACGACGATCTCGAGCGGCACCGGCGCACCTTCCGCGTTTCGGCCCACGATCTCGTAGCGGGAAGGGACGGGCAGGCCCGCGTGGCGGGCCTTGCGGATCTCGGTGATCCGCGCGGCCTCCTCCGGCGGGAGGATGGACGTGAAGATCTTGCCGATGAGCCAGCCCCTTGGGAATCGGGCCAAGTCGTGGGCGGCCGGGTTCGCATAGACGATCGTGCCGTTGCGGGCGACAACGGCAACGGCGTCGAGCGTTCCCTCGACGATGGCATGGAAACCGTGTCCCTCCGCGGGCACTCTCTCGGTCATACTCGGTTCGTCCCTCACGCCCGGGCGCGCCCGTGAGGCCGCGCGCGGCTCGGCCGGCCGCAGATGAGGTTACCAGATTCTGTGGGAGGGATCGAGTTCGGACGGGGCGCAGACCGCCCCACAGCGCAACGCAGGCTTCTGCTACGATCCCGTCAACCGAGGAGCGAACGATGAACGCGATCAGACAGCCCGAGCTCAAGCGCCCGCTGGTCTCGCTCGACCTGGAGACGACGGGAACCTATGTCTTCAGGGACCGGATCGTGGAGATCGCCATGGTCAAGCTCCACCCGGACGGCAGGCGGGAGCGCTGGGTCCGGCGGGTGAATCCCGAGATGCGGATCCCCATCGAGGCGACCGCCATTCACGGGATCACGAATGCCGACGTCGAGGGCAGCCCCACCTTCCGCAAGATCG
>VGJL01000113.1 GCA_016867495.1 Candidatus Eisenbacteria bacterium
GGCCGAAGGAGGGGGGAGCGACGCATCTGATCCTGGATCCCCTGGACTTCCTGCGGCGGCTCTGATCTCGTTCCCGTATAGCCATCAGGTGCGCTATCACGGGCTTTTCGCGAATCGCAGTCGGATGCGGCGGCGCTTGTCCTCTGCTCCGTCGCGGGAGGATGCCGGCGCTGAGGCCCAGGCGCCTCGCGAGCTGGATCTGCATGCCTCGGGGAGAGTGGGGGGCGAGGGAAGGGGGCCGAGGGCGTCGTCCTCCGGCCGTCGCCGTATGCCATGGGCGCAGTTGCTGCGCCGGCTGTTGCACGTCGATGCTCTCTCCTGCCCTCGGTGTTCGACGGCGGCGAAGTCGATCCCGATGGTTGTGCTCGCTTTCCTGACCGATGCCGATGTGGTGGGCCGGATCCTGCGGCATCTTGGATGGCCGTGGGTGGCGCCCGTCTTGGCGCCCGCGCGCTTCAGTTGCGAGCCTCTGGAGTTTGGTTTGTCAGAGGCAGGGGGTGGTGGAGGTGAGGGAAGCGAGGAGGGTGGAGGCTCCGCGGTTTGCGAGCTTCCCGCTCGGTCGCCGCCTAGACGGAAGAAGAGGGGGTGATCTGCGGGATGCGGAGCCGGATCGGTCGGGTGGCAGGAGCGATCGGCGGAAGGAGGGGATCCGCGGAGCCTGTGGGGCTCATCGGGCGGGTCCGAGGGGCGGAGCCTATCCTGTCGATGTCGGGTGGGGGTGATTTCCTGGGGCCGAGGGCGGACTCGAGCTGCAGGAGGGCAGCGCAGGGGGGCGAGGTGGGCGGAAGCGAGCGCGCCTCATCACCTTGAGCGCTTCTCCCGGGGTCGGTAGAATGGTTCGCGGGTGACCGAAGCGGGGGAAGGCACGATGAAGTGTCCTTCTATGGGCATCGGCTGGCAAGGGTGTTTAGGTCCATCGTTGTGAAGTTTCCATACCTTGCCTCGAGGAGAGAGCGGTCTGCTATCGGCGCGGTTGGCGCTTTGCTCTTACTCATAGCGGGTTGCACAGGCGAGGACGGTGGAACGAAACCCTCCTCGCCTGACACAACCGCGCCGGGAGCGATCACGACGCTGTTGGTTCAATCAGCGACATCTGGGTCACTAACGTTGGCCTGGGAAGCTGTGGGCGATGACGGAATGATCGGCACCGTGTCGCACCACGACATTCGCCTCTCGGTGAGCCCGACCCTGGAGTGGGGGCACATGACGCAGGTCGCTGGCGAACCGGCGCTGAGACACGCTGGGCAGTGCCAATCGTATGTCGTGACAGGATTGGTCGCGAACAGGACCTACTATTTCCGCATCAAGGCGGCAGACGAGGTGCCAAATTGGTCGGCCGTTTCGAATCAGGCAAGTGGGACGACATTAAGCCACTGGCGTGCGTTCGGATCTGGAATGGATGGCCCAGTCGACGCCGTGGTGGTTCACGATGGATATGTCGTGGCAGGAGGGGGGTTCCAGATCGCTGGCGGGATCCAAACCAACGGGACTGCTCGGTGGGATGGCACCGCGTGGAGCGCCCTTGGATCGGGTGTCCGCGGTTGGGTCACTTCCTTTGCCGTTTATGAAGACCACCTGGTAGCGGGGGGGTCGTTCCGTGGAGCTGGAGATAGTGATGCGAGGAGTATCGCTCAGTGGGACGGCGCCGGATGGAGTCCGCTGGGATCCGGACTGAATGGCCGTGTTGAAGCTCTAGCCGTCTATAATGGGTACTTGATCGCGGGTGGGATGTTCAACAGTGCTGGCAAGATCCCGGTGCAGAGTGTCGCTCAGTGGGACGGAGTCGCCTGGAGCCCGCTCGGGTCAGGCGTTGATGGTTACATCGGTGCCATGGTTGTGTACGAAGGCGACCTGATTGTGGGTGGGGTTTTCAGCAGGGCTGGCGGGGTGTCTGCGAATAGCATCGCTCAGTGGGATGGAATCGCATGGAGCGCGCTGGGATCAGGTGTCGATGACCAGGTCGTAGCATTGGTTGAGCACAATGGGGATCTAGTTGTCGGAGGTGCTTTCCGCAGTGCCGGTGGGCTCCCTGTTGGTAACATCGCCTCTTGGAGGGCATCTGTATGGAGCCCGCTGGGCTCCGGGATGGATGGTTTCGTTGGAGCTCTGACCGTCTCCGGTGGTCGCCTAATTGCCGGAGGTACCTTCAGGGCTGCGGGGGGTGTCTCGGCGAACTACATCGCGAGGTGGACGGGAGCTGCGTGGGAGCCGCTAGGGGCCGGGCTTGCGAATGGTTTTGAGATGGGATGGGTTCTCGATCTGACGGTCCACGATGATTGCCTGGTTGCAGGCGGTAGGTTCGTCACCGCGGACGATCTGGTTGTAAGCGGAATCGCCCAATGGTGTGACTAACCCTAATCCTGTCCTTTCTGAATCCCCTGTCCTTGTTGCCTGGCTTGCAGTTGGGCAGAGCTCCGCGGTGGCCTCCCGGCCATGCTTCTTACCTTGCTTCGCGCCCTGATCTCCGTCCTGCAGTCTCAGCTCTGGGTCCTGCTATCGCGCCTTTGGTCGGGTTGGCGGGGTCGTTGGCGATCGTCCAGCCAGAGACCGTCATCCGGTGGCATCGAGAGGGGTTCCGGCTCTACTGGCGCTGGAGGAGCCGATGTGGGAGACCGGGCAGGCCGAAGGTCACCCCCGAGATCCGCGATCTGATCCGCAAGATGTCGGAGGCCAATGCTCTTTAGGGTGCCCCGCGCATCCATGGCGAACTTCTGAAGCTCGGCATCGAGAGCAGCCAGGCAACAGTCTCGAAGTACATGGCGCGTCACCGGAAGCCGCCTTCTCAGAACTGGCGGACCTTCCTCGAGAACCACGCCAAGGAGATCGTCTCGATCGACTTCTTCACGGTCCCGACGGCGACCTTCCGGGTGCTCTTCGTCCTCCTCATCCTGAGCAATGAGCGCCGACGTATCCTTCACTTCAACGTGACCGCCAACCCGACTGCCACATGGACAGGTGATCGGATCGATCCGGCGGGAATGCCTGGATCACGTCATCATCTTCAGCGAAGGGCATCTCCTTCGGATTCTGAGGGACTACTTCACCTACTACCACGGTTCGAGAACTCACCTCGGACTCGCCAAGGACTGTCCAGGGCCGAGGGGCGTCGAGCCGCCTGAGATGGGTCCGATCGAGGCAGAGCCGATGGTCGGTGGCCTGCACCACAGGTCCTTCCGCCAGGCGGCGTGATCCCGGCTTGGGCGCTTCCGGCCACCGTCCAGGACCATCCGTCTTTGTCGCTCTCCCTTTGAGGAACGTGATCGGTCTCCACCGATCTCCCTGCGCGACGATTGGTGGCGGGCCAATCTGGACCCCATCAAGCGGAGAGATCTCCGCGATGTCGCCTCAGATGAAGTTTCCAGAAGGGACAGGGGTTCAGTGATCGGAATCCTCCGGATCAGGCGATCGGAATGACCGGAATACGCAACTTGGCGCTTGACATTGGAACCAAACTGGATGTTACTCCCGTTTGGTAAGACCAAAAGGGAGGACCATCCCGCAATGCCAACGATCGAGCGTGTGCTCCGAATCGAGCTCCCGAGACGGCAGTCCACATTCCTGTGGGGTCCGCGGAAGACGGGAAAGACGACCTATCTACGGTCGGCCTTTCCGAACAGCCTGCGCTTCGATCTGCTGAGCACCGATCTTCTCCTCGAGATGACGAAGCGGCCGGCGTTGTTGCGAGAGCGAATCGAGGCCGCGGACCCCGGGCGGTTGAGGAGTCCCATCATCATCGACGAGGTCCAGAAGGTCCCCGCACTGCTCGACGAGATCCACTGGATGATCGAGAACCGCGGCCTGCGATTCATCCTCTGCGGATCCAGCGCGAGGAAGCTGAAACGGGGGCGGGCGAATCTGCTTGGCGGCCGGGCGTGGCGGCATGAGATGCATCCGCTCGTCTCGCCCGAGGTAAAGGACCTTCATCTCCTGACCGCGCTCAATCGGGGCCTGATTCCCGCGCACTACCTGGATGCGAACTACGAGAAGTCGCTGCACGCCTATGTGCGCGACTACCTCAAGGAAGAGGTCTTCGACGAGGGCCTGACCCGCAACATGCCTGCGTTCTCGCGGTTCCTGGACGCGGTCGGCTATTCCCATGGCGAACTGACGAACTACGCGAACATCGCGCGGGACTGTGGCGTCGACGCCAAGACGGTCAAGGGGTACTACCAAGTTCTGGTCGACACGCTGCTCGGAACGATGCTCGAACCCTACAGGCGGCGACAGGAACGTCAAGTGATCTCCAAGGCAGGGAAGTTCTACCTCTTCGACGTGGGAGTAGCGGGTGCCATCACCAGGCGCCGTCTCGGCGAAGAACGCGGCGAGCTGTTCGGCAGGGCGCTCGAGCACTTCATCCTGATGGAGATCCTAGCTCACCGTTCCTACAAAGGGTTGGACTACGAGGTGAACTTCTGGCGCACCAAGTCCGGGCTGGAGGTGGATTTCGTTCTCGGGCGCGGAGAAGTCGCGGTCGAGGTGAAGGGCGCCAGTCGCGTCGACAACGCGGAGTTCAGGTCGGTGAAGTCGTTCAGGGAGGAGCACCACCCGCGGAAGGCGATCCTCGTCTGCAATGAACGCGCACCCCGCGTGCACGACGGGATCCAGGTTCTACCCTGGCGGGAGTTCCTCCGGATGCTCTGGAGCGGCGCGGTGCTCAAATAGGCGTAGGGTGAAGAAACTCGATCGAGGCGCAACGACAGCGGGCAGTCCCTCGCGAGCCCGATGTGAGTCGGGCGTCCGTGGTAGCAACTGAGGTCATTCCACAGGATCCGCAAGAGACGCCCGGCATCTTGGATGGCCGTGGGTGGCGCCCGCCTTGGCGCCCGCGCGGTTCAGTCGCGAGCCCCTGGAGTTCTCGCGAACTGTGGCATGCCGCCAGGTCGTTCTTGACAGGTCAGCCGCCCCTTGCCTGGCTCGCTTTCGGGAGCGCTATCCGGTCATTTCCGCTCGCCGACGAGCCAGCGCATCTCGTTCAGGGCAAACTGCGCGTTGTCGAGACCTACCTGGTTCATGCCGAACTTGTACGGCTCGACACCCGGGCGCCGGATCACCTGCGCGGCGAGCATGGCCGCCTCCCCGAACGGGGCATGGTCGGCGATCAGGAGCAGCCCCCCTCCGTCGCTGACCCAGGCATGCACCGCCTCGACCTCCTCCGGTGTGAACGCGGGAAGACTAGCGGACGAGTCCTCTGCGCCACCTAGCGCGTTCGCGATCACGAGCACATCCGGATGGAACGCCGTGTCCGCGACCTGCTCGACCTGGGCGTCGGCGGTGAAAGTCATGGCCGCAAAGAAGAGTCCCGCCACGGTCACGCTTCGGGGTACGATCAGCTTCCGGTGGAACGAACGGATTCGCATGCTCCTCTCCTCCCGTGCGCGCTCGAGGTCACCTACCTCGGGAACGAGGGCTATCTCATCGGGATGGGGGATAGCAAGGTCCTCATCGACGGCCTGTTCAGATCCGACCACTACGCTTGCCCCTCCGAGGAGACGATCGAGGCGATCGTGGGGAGATTCCTGCGGGGCGATCCAACGGTCACGTTCCTCGCGAACACGGCCACCTGCGGCAGGCTCGAGGGAGAGGATCTCGCCGGCCGGAGGCGTCAGGATATCGACCTCACGCGCGAGGGCGAGACCATCCGCTTCGGATAGAACCGCCCGGCTCGTCGTGACTGGCGCAGCTGAACGATGGTCAGGACTGACGAGGCATCACGCCAACCGCAAGAGAGTCAGCGCGGGCGACATTCGTAGGGAAGACACCCTCTCCTCGGGAAAGCGGAAAAGTCCCCGACCTGCGCCGCATCCCCAAGCGCACAAGGCTCGAGTCCCGGAGCCGATTCAAGTCCGTGGAATCGCCCGTCGATAAGGAATTGGACGAACGGGATCTACTCTTACGAAGGAGACGGGAATGTCGCGCTCTTGGTTCCTTCCGTTCATGCCCCTGATCGCCGTAGCTGTAATCTCATCAATCTCTTGCACGAAGTCACCCACGGAAGAGCCTGCCGACGATCCCGTTACGGTGAGCCTGCTGGGGCCCAATACCCTGATCGATTCGGTCCTGGTGAACGGGGTCAAGGCCGACTACGTTGCCGACTTCATCGAAAGCGGCGAGCTCCCGGCACCTGAAGTGGAGATGGCCTCCCAGATCATCAGGGGAACCGCCGTGACGGCCATGATCTATCCTGCCGTGCCCTACAGGCATCTCAGAGTCGGTCTATCCACGAAACCGGGAGGGTACTTCAGAGCCTCAGTTCCTGACTCCGACGCCACCGGATCCATCAACGCGGTTGTCGTCCTTTCCAATAGCGGCGGCTATGGGCAACTTCCGATGGTCTTCGTCGGCGAGACCGATTCGGGCAACACCCAGGCCAAGCTGATGCGGTTGACCGTCAACACGCAGGCTCAGGGGTCGCACTTGTTGCAGGTCAGCTTGAACTGGTCCTCGCCGGTGGACATGGACCTGCACGTCACCACGCCTTCAGGAGAGGATATCTACTACGGGCGCAAGGAAGGTTCCTTCGGCGGAGTGCTGGACCTCGACTCCAACGCGGGATGCGCAATCGACAACATCAACAATGAAAACATCACATGGGCCGAAGTCCTTCCCCTTCTCGGTGAGTACCAGGTGCGTGTGGATCTGTGGTCAGCCTGCGAATTCACGAGGAGCATCCCTTATGTGGTTACGGTCCGGACGTGCACGCAGGACAAGCAGTTCTTCGGCAGCTTCGATCCAGCCGAAGCGGATTACGGCGGCGACGGCGCCGGCGTCTATGTGACGTCGATCGAGTTCGGCGATCCCTCGGAGAACTTCATCCTGACGATGGCCCGCGCCGCTGATCCCTCGTGCACATCGGGCTACCTTATCGCGAATGGCGACACTCTCTGCTACGCCGTTGAACGTCCCTGGGAAGACGAAAGTCAGAACCTCAGTTCGATTCCTGCGGGCGCCTATTGCACGACACTCCGCTACGACGAGGCGGACCATTGGACTCTCAGCCTGAGCGACGTGCCCCGCCGGCGGGCGGAGGTTGTCGTCCATCTCGGAAACGAGACGGATCCCGCGAAGGGGTGCCTCCTGGTCGGAACGCGTCCCGGAGACGACAGCTGCACTATTCAAGACAGCACGGCAGCCTATGGAAGCCTCAAGAACGCCTTCTACGGCCGCGCTGACTCTCTGCCGCAAACTGACAGAGCCATCATCTTCGAGATCAGGGACGCCGAAACCGACTCGCGTCCGCTGGCGACCGCGGCGCCGTCCGCGCCTGACCCATCAGCGGGGTACAAGCTGGCGCGCAGCAAGCGATAGGTACAGCCGACGGAGAGATGTGGGTGATGTAGGGGGGCGAGAGGCGTCGTCCTCTGGCCGTCGTCGCGTGCCGTGGGCGCAGTTGCTGCGCCGTCTGCTGCACGTCGGTGCTCTCTCCTACCCTCGGCGCTCGACGACAGCGAACAAGGCGGTTTACTGGGTCGAGAAGTCGCAGGCCCAGACGTCTCTAGCGCTGTAGGATCCAATCGCCGGTTCGAATTCCGGCGCGTTTGCAAGATCGTTGGTAGTTGTCGGGTTGCAGGCGTAAGGCGGCGTTCTCTAGAGCCAGGGGGGACTGCCCACCGACCCGTCCCCTCGGATAACGCGCGCCTCGGGTAGACAGCTCCAGATTAGAAGACGTCTAACCTATTCCCGCCCTTCGACTCGCGGCCGCGTGCCCCGGGCCGGGCAGGCGGGTGGAATTCCCCAACCGCCGGCGCCGGACGATCGGGTCTCCCCCCGGCGCGGCGAATCTGCTAGAATGATTGAGTCGAGCACGCCCAGGGACGTCCCGACCCCGGACGCCGCCTGGCGACGCAACAGAAGGCTGACCACCAACTAAGGGCACTTCGGAGCGATCGCATCGGTCTCGAGGTCGCGCCGTTTCGAATTGAGGAGGAATCGATGTCGCAGGGTCGTCGCTGGATTCAGGCCGGGCCCCGTAGGCGGTTGCTGGCGTTTGGTGCGCCGGTGCTCGCCCTCGCTGGGATAGCGGCCATTGTCGCTCTGTCGGTGCCCGGTCGCGATGGCGAGGATAGTCTCGTGCAGCGGCGGATGGCGATGGAGATGCCCCCGCTGGACACAGGGATCGCCCAGGTGGTGCACGCCACCTTCGTAGGGGACAGGCGGCCGTCGCTGGGCCAAACCGCGGAGATGCGTCTCGTGTTGACCTCCGCCGTTTCGGATCTTGAGGTGTCGGCGAAGTTCAATGCCCCTGA
Source organism: Candidatus Eisenbacteria bacterium (assembly GCA_016867495.1). NCBI lineage: Bacteria > Candidatus Eiseniibacteriota > Candidatus Eiseniibacteriota bacterium. Next base: position 8,244 of record VGJL01000113.1, read on the forward strand.
AGACGGCGAACTGACCGGCGGCCTGGCGAGCTGGAACGGGAAAATGG
>VGJL01000114.1 GCA_016867495.1 Candidatus Eisenbacteria bacterium
TCGGCCCCGATCTGAACATCCCGGGAATCTACGGCTGCCGCCAGGAGCTGATGGATGACGCCTACTGGTGGACCGAGTACTTCGGGTATGTCCCCGACGAGGACCGCCTAGCGATCGCCTTCGAGATCGAGCCCGCGGGCAACGCCATGGGCTCGTATCGCCAGATCGGATGCCAGGCGGCCTGCCACCTGCGGGAGACGCCGGCCTTCGGTCGCCTCGACTACGGGCGGCTCGATGTCTGGCAGTGGCTCGCCGCGCGGACGAATCCCGTTAGGGACCTCTTCGACCTGAACGACAACCCGGAGAATCCGCTCTACGGTCTTCCGGGATACCTGGACGACCTGATCTCCGACGCCTACTCGGGCCTCGTCTCCGATCCTGGGACGCCGAGCTACGTGCCGAACTTCGAGCCGGGGCGCAACGTTCCCCTCTACGTCTACCGCAACCGGGCGCCCGACGATCCGTACGCGTTCCCGCGCGATCCGGCCTCGTGCACGAACGTGATCGGCGAGCTCTGCCGCGCCAACAACGGCCTCGGCTTCGACTTCCTATGGAGGGACTACCCGGAGATCCCGGTCAGGCGCTTCAGCGAGTGCGACACTGCGTTTCTTGCTCAGCCGAGAGACGCCAGGCCCCGGGAATGGAGGCCTGGTGACTTCGTCCCAGGATGGATCGTCACCTATCCGACGGGCAGCAGAGCGGATGTCCACGGGAAGGGAAGCTGGGACAGGGTGCAGCCGACCGACCCGGTCGGTGTCTGGACTCTGGAGATCGGCCGCCGCCTGAGGACGGCAGATCAGATCCACGACGTGACCTTCTACCCCGACAGCAGCTTGACGTATGCCTTCACGGTCGCCGCGATGGACAACTCGGGCCGCGACCAGCGCGGCTCCGAGGTCCAGACGCTGCGCTTCGAGCCGAAGCCGGCGGGGAGGTGAAGATGCGACTTGCACGCTTCGGCGCAGAGTGGATCGCCGTTCTCGCGCTCTCGTGCGCCGTCTCGGGAGCGGGGTGGGCTCAGTCAGTCGACTATCTCGCCCAGGAGGCCGGACTGGCCCTCGATCGGACGCCCGCCTCGGCGAGGTTGGAAGGGATGGGGGGGCTCACGATTGCCGTCGCGGACGAGGGCAGGGAGCTCAACCTGAGCGACTACGGAAGGAACCTGGCCGGGTGGCTCCCGGATCGGGAGGGAAGGCGCTCCGATCTCTGGTTTAGGAGCATCGACCGAGCGGTCGATGTCCGCAACGAGCGGAACGTTCGGACGCGGACGCGGACTGGCCTCGTCGAAACGGGCGCGATCGCGTCGTGGAGCAGCGGGAGCAAGCGTCTCCTGGGCGCGGAGTACGCCTATGAGCGGCTCGAGACCGCTGTGGAGCGCGGCGAGCGCAGCCGCGACCGGGGCCCGCAGTGGGGCGGATTCGGCAACCAGCGGCTTGGCCCGCTCGTCGTCGGAGGCGCCGTCCACTTCTCCTCGGACGCCCAGCACCTGACGACCACCAACCCCTTCGGCATCTCGCACGACGGGTCCGGCGTGCGATACACCGGTGCCCTGGCCTATTTCAGGGGGAACCTGGCTGTCGGCGCGCAAGTGGAGCGCCAGGTGAACACGATCTTGGGGTATGGCCATGAGGTCTCACGCTTCCATGAGGATGAGCTCACATGGAAGAGGCCGGTCGGCATCTACTCCGCGGTCGCCACATTCAGTCCCGCGGCCTTGCTGCGGGGAGCGGTGAGGGCGAGCCTTCTTCGCATCGATGGACGGCAGGACGTCGATGTCAGCTGGGACTACCGCATGCCGGACAACCCTGGACGGGCCAACTACCGGGCGCTGGTGGGCGCGTTCGAGGAGGAGGTCCGAGGTGGGGAGATCGGTTCGAGGTGGGACGCCGACCTGACCGGCAGCATGCGCGCGTCGATTGACGGGGAGATCGGCTGGACCAGCGATCTGGTCACCGAGGGGGTGAACTACAAGGGCAGCCGCAGGGCTCTCGATAGGGACCGGGGCTGGACCCGGCTCGTCGGGGGACTGGGGTATGCGTTGGCTTCAGGAAGAGGGAGAGGGGGGATCGAGGGATCCTTCCTCCGCACCGAGACCGAAGATCGGGTGGACGGCGGCGTGGAGGAGATCTCCGAGAGGCGGCTCGAGGTCAGAGCCGGGGCCGAATACTACCTCCGGGACGACATCGCCCTTCGCGCCGGGTATGCCAGGACGGTCGATGACCGGGACCTGGATGCCCCCCGAACCCTTCACACAGGCAGCGCGGTGACGATAGGGTTGGGCCTGATGCCGCGAGGGGGGCTCTTCCAGATCGATGCGCTGCTCCGTTACGGGTCGCTTGCGCCCGACTACGGCGGCGCGCCGAATCGTGAAGAAGAGGCTACATCTCTCGGCTTGGGAGCCCGATTCCTTCTGTAGCCGAGCGAGGCGGGGCCCGGGAGTCCTGCCGACGGCAGAGTTGCCGACGGCTCTTGACGTTCCGGGCGCGCAGGGCCTACAGTTTGGCTGGGGTTGGCGGTCGGGTACTCCCGAAGGGTTCTCATCACTTCATCGGGGTTATGGGGAAAGGAGCGCTTGAGCCATGAGACTGGCTGATCGGCTCGGCGTAGCGGCCGCATTCTGTCTTGCCGCATTGCTTCTCCTTCCAGGAGTCGTTCTTGCCCAGGGCACGGGCTCCGGCGTCGTGACCGGCAAGGTGACGGACTCTGAAGGGAAGCCCCTGGGTTACGCGAATATCGTGATCCTGGGCACCCCGTGGGGCGGGATGACGAATGACACCGGGGTCTTCAATGTCAAGAACATCCCGGTCGGCAACTACTCCGTCAAGGTGATGATGATCGGCTACGAGGACCAGCTGCTCTCCGATGTCCGCGTCGACCGGGGTGAAACGACGAACCTGACGTTCAAGCTCAAGCAGAAGGTGGTCGGGATCATGGACCTGGTCGAGATCACCGCGGCCCGAGAGCGGATCAAGATGAAGTCCACCCAGACCTCGCACGAAGTGCGCGCCTCTGATGTCGAAAACCTCCCTGTGGACGAGATGAGCGAGCTGATCGGGCTGAAGGCCGGAGTGGTCGCCCGGGGAGAAGCGCTCCACTTCAGAGGAGGACGGGCGGGGGAGGTGCAATACCAGGTTGACGGCGTCCCGGTGCGCGATCCGCTCGTCGGAACCGGGTTGAGTCTCGCGGCCATGGCCCTCGAGAGCGCGGACGTGATCATGGGGGGGCTGGACGCCCAGTACGGGAACGCGCAGTCGGGGGTGATCAACTACAAGACCAAGGAGGGCGGACAGAGCTTCGAGGGCGAGCTCCTCTATCTCACCGATGACTACGGACAGCCCGACAACACCTACGACAACCTCGATCGGATCTTTGTCGGGGTCGGCGGACCTTCTCCGGTGAAGGATCTGACCTACTACGTGTCCGCCGAGGGGACCTACTCCGACGAGTATCCCAAGACCGTGGAACGGCGCAGCCGCACGAAGCTCCTCAATTTCATCTCGATCGGCGACCGCAAGAACAACTCCCTGCGTCTTCAGGGGAAGCTCGCCTACCGGTTGGGCGCCTCGTACAAGCTGACGGCGGAGATGATCAACAACGATACGCGGCGCGATGGCTACTGGCACGCCTGGAGCCGCGAGGGATACGTCCAGACTTTCATGGACACGACCCGCACCGGCGAGATCATCCTGAGGCACGGCCGGTGGGCGCAGACCCAGGTCGACGACACCTACGTCTACTTCAATGCGGCGGAGCACACCCCGAACTTCAAGGACCTCTTCCAGCAGGTCAAGCTGGTCTGGACCCACACGATCGACGCCAACACATTCTACTCGGCCAAGTTCTCCAGGAGCGGATTCAAGGCCGATAGGCGGGTTCTGGGGAAGCAGCCGTGGGAGTACGACGGCGAGAGCGGCCGCGACTTCTACTACAACTATTTTGACGCCGAGGCGAGCGACTACTTCGTCATCTGGGGCGACTACCCTTCATTCTCCAACCGCGAGACGAAGGTCACGACGGCGAAGGTGGATTTCACCAAGAAGTACAGGCGGCACACATTCCAGGGCGGCCTCGACGGGACCTACAACGACATGCGTTACCTTCAGGTCGATCGGCCCTACCAGACCAACGCCATAGGCGAGATCGGCCAGACGCGGACCCGCTATCACTACTTCAATCCGGAAGGGGCCATCTACTTCCAGGATCGCTGGGAGCACGAGGGGATGGTGCTGAACCTGGGGCTCCGCTACGACCTTTTCAGCGTCGGGGAGCAGATCGAGATCAGCGAGGTGACCGATCGGGTGAAGCAGCAGTTCAGCCCGCGGGTCGGGATCGCCTATCCGATCTCCGACCGGGATGTCTTCAGCTTCCACTACGGCCGCTTCTACCAGATTCCCGACAGGCAGTACATCTTCGACAACCGCAACATCTTCGATGGCCGCGTCCGCGGGAACGCGAACCTGACCAACGAGACGACGGTCTCCTACCAAGCCGGCATCCAGCACCTCTTCACCGAGCTCGTGAGCGGCCAGTTCAGCGTCTACTACAAGGACATCTTCGGCTTGGTGACGACGGACGAGTTCGCCGTGCTCGGATCGGTTGGGAACATCCCGCAGTACGTCAACAGGGACTACGCTTCGGCGCGCGGATTCGAGACCACGCTGACTCGTAGCTTCGGCAACAACTACGGGATGGAGCTGAACTACGCCTTCGGCGTTGCGACGGGCGTGGGGAGCGATCCGGACGCCCGCCGGTCGCAGAACTTCGTCTACCTGCCCGTTTCCGAGCAGCCGCTCGACTGGGACACCCGCCACACATTCCGAGCCCAGCTCCAGCTCGCGAAGCAGGGACAGTGGGGGACGAGCTTCGTCTGGCAGTTCTCGACCGGCTTCCCGTACACGCCGATCGAGAGGACGACCCGGCAGATCGAGCCCGAGGTGGTCAACTCCCGCAGGCTGCCGAGCGAGGCCAATCTCGACGTGCAGGCCGAGAAGTACTACACGCTCTGGGGCCAGAGGTTCAAGGTCTTCCTGCAGGGACGCAACGTACTGGACTCGAAGAACATCGGAGTGCTCGAGGCGGACAACGACATTGCGGGAACGGCGCTCCGAGGCAACGACTATAGAATCTACTACACGGAGACGGGACGCGCCGGAGGCGCCTACTTGGGCGACGATGTCAACGGCGACGGCATCGAGGACTTTGTCCCACTGAACGATCCAAGGGTCTTCGGAGACCCGAGGGCTGTCCGCGTGGGCGTGTCATTCAGCTTCTGAGCCAGGGGTTGAGGGGAGAAGTCGATCCATGCGAAAGAGAATGAGCGCGGGAGTGATCATCCTCCTCGCATTAGGCCTGGCGCCCTTGATCGGGGCGCCGGCCCGGGCCGCGGAACCCCCCGGGCAACGTTGGGGCCTTCCGGAGGAGAGCGGGCTCTACGCCATATCCCCCCCGAACATCTTCTACCACAATGTCGGTCTTCTCGAACTGATGATCACCAACGTCGGAATCATCGGGAATCCGAACTTCGTCGACTCCTATGGCGCCGGCTGGCGGGGGGGCGAGTACCTTTACGCGGCGAGCCTCTGGGTTGGCGCGATCGCGCCCGACAACCTGCCGTACGTCACGACAGGCGCCTACGAGGTCGAGTTCCGTCCCTCTTTGGACGATGTCGACACGATCTATCCGTCGTACGAGGGAGCGCCGCACGGGAATCGTCCCGGATTCTCGACGCAGCCCGACGACGACAACGACGGCTTGGTCGACGAGGACCCGCTCAACGGCAGAGATGACGACGGCGACGGCCCCGGTGTCGGAAGGCCTTGCGGTCCCGGGGTCGCCGGATGCGACGAGGACTACTCGGCGATCTCTCAGCAGATGTTCTCCTGCCAGTACTGGGACTACACGCAGGAGTCGACGAACCGCTACCCGGAGCATCGCCCCTTGAACCTCCGGGTCCACCAGGAGAGCTATGCCTGGTCCACGGAGGGTTCGAACGAGTTCATCGGCTTCGAGTTCAAGATCTACAACGATGGCTTCGAGGTCCTTCGCTCCCTCTACATAGGCTTCTTCGTTGACTCGGACGCGGGCCCCAAGGAGGTCCGGGGCTTCTACGGAGACGACGGCGGCAGCTTCTACTCCGAGGAGATCCAGTACGAGGACGCCTCCAACCGCTACACCTGCCGCGAGCGGGATGGATCGGACAACGACTGCAGCGTCCAGGACATGAAACTGGACATCTGCTACATGTACGACATCCGCGACAACGGAGCCGACGCCACCGGCGGCGACGTGGACGGGAACTTCGGCGGGATGTTCCTCGGCCACACGACCGACCCCTTCGGAGAGCGCGCCCCGACGCAGGTGGGAGTGCACACCGCCATCTTCTTCAGCGGGTCGGGAGCCTATCCTTCGGGGGACCCGAGGAACGACTTCGAGAGATACGACCTGCTGTCGAGAGGGCAGAGAGCGAGCCGCCCGACCGGCTCGCCGAGCGACTACCGCTACTGCTTCAGCGCGGGGCCGTTCCGCGAACTCGCCCCCGGCGACGTTCTGCAGTTCCAGACAGCCTTCGTGATCGGAAGAGGCTTCGAGCAGATGAAGAACAACGCCATCAACGCGCAGAGGATCTACAACGGAGCCTGGCGGGACGTGGATGGCAATACCTCGACCGGTCGCGGCGGATCCTGGCCGGTCGGAGGGCGCGAGACCTGCCTCTTCGTTCTGGATCCGACCCAGCCTCTCATCTGGCGCGACCCGTGCGACAGCCTGAGCCCGCAGACGATCCAGGTCAAGGACACCGTCTGCCTGCCGCAGAACTACGTCGATGACGACTGCACCTGCTGCACGCCCCTCTATCGGACCAACGAGGAGGCGGAGGTGCAGGGTTATGAGACGCTGATCCGTTGGGTGGGAACCGTGGCGCCTCCTCCTCCGGGAACGAACATCGATCCGATCAGCAATCCCGCAATCCAAGTGACGGCCCCGGGCGGCGACCGCAGGGTGATTCTCCAGTGGGACAACCTCTCGGAGCTTTCCGCCGACCCGATCCAGCGCAAAGTCCTCTTCACGGGATATCGGGTGTGGAGGGTCGAGGGATGGAGCCGGCCGATCGGCTCGACGGGGCCGAGTCCCGGAGACTGGCAGCTGATCGCCGACATCGGCAAGAACCCACCCGACCGGCTAGGACGGGCGAGCCCTTACCATATCTCCAAGTATGTCTGCAGGCCCGACGGTCTGACGCGCTGCATCGGCCCGGACTCCTTCCCCGAGCCGATTCTGACGGGGTCCGAGGATCCGAACGAGGATTCTCTCTATTACTATCCGGTCGGACGCTACCGCCTTGAGGACACGCTCGGGCTCAAGAACGGGATGGTCTACTTCTACGATGTGACCGCCTATAGCAGCTGGACCGACTCCGTGTCGGGCTACCAGGAGCTGGCGGGTCGTCCCACTGCCGCCGAGCGCGACGGCGTTGTGCCCCAGTGGCAGGCGGCCAACAAGGGAGGCTCTGTCTACGTCGTCCCGAACCCGTATGTCCGCGGCGGACAGCCGCTGGGTTGGGACCTTACGCCCTCCGACAGGGATCCAACCGGGACGAAGATCGCGTTTGCGAACCTGCCGTTGGCCGATTGCCGCGTGAAGATCTATACCCTCGCGGGAGATCTGGTACAGACGCTGGAGAAGGACTGCCGCGAGGACGGCAGCGGAACGGTCTTCTGGAACCTCATCTCGCGGCGCGGACAGGACATCGTTAGCGGGGTCTATCTCTACTCGGTCGAATGCAGGGATTGTCCCCCGGACGTCAAGGGATGTGGCAACACGCAAGTGGGCCGCTTCACCGTCATCCGATAGGGGGGCACGGCGATGAAAGGGAAGAGGAAGATGGTAAGCTCTCCCAGGGCGAGAAGCATCTCACTGCTGATCCTGGCGCTGGCGATTCCCGGCCTGGTTCACGCGGGTGAGGAGTTCGAGAAGGTGGGCACGGTCGGCGGACAGTTCCTGAAGCTCGGGGTCGGGGCCCGCGCCACGGCGATGGGATCGGCCTTCGTGTCGGTCGCCAACGACCCCTCGGCAGTCTACTGGAATCCGGCAGGGGTGGCGCGGATTCAGAAGAACTCCGTGGCCCTGAACCACACCGCGTGGTTGGCCGACATCTCGTTCACCCAGGCGGTCTATGTGTTCCACGTGGGGTTCCTGCCAGGGACCTTCGCCGCGAATGCTCGGGCCCTCTACATGGACTCCCAGCCGATCCGGACGGTCTACCGTCCCGACGGGGAGGGAAAGAGCTTCG
>VGJL01000115.1 GCA_016867495.1 Candidatus Eisenbacteria bacterium
GTCACATCGGCCGACCGCAGGAGGAAGGTGTTGTACCCGGCCTCGCGGATCGCCTTCTCGCGCTGGCCGCGCGTGAGGACGGCCACTCTCTCGATCGTGTGGATCTCGTAGGGGAATGTCTCGAAGGCGAAGGGCGCGAGATCGGGGAAGACCCAGTTGTAGGCCTGCTGATCGCGCCATTTCCCTTCCGACAGGGACCGGAGGCCTTGAACGGCGTCGCGCTGCCCATGCAAGCAGATGATCGCGTCCGCGATGGCGTCGAGTTGCTCGTTCGTCAAAGCCAGGCGTGGGATCTGGACGGGGACCAGGCGGTTTCTGTTGACCAGGCCCGAGGCGGTGGCGCGCACGCCCGACAAGAGATAGAGGGCCGCAGAGAAGGTGTCCTGCTGGTTCTTGTCGATCTGCGGGAAGAACTCGTCCGCGCGGATGTACGCCCCGTCGCATCCGCGCTCCAAGGGAACGCCCGCCTCGCGGAGGCGGCCGGTGAATCGCTCGGTCTGCGACATGACCCAGTGGACTTCGGCCTCGTCGCACATCTCGGCGAGGCCGCGCGCCAGCACCTCCATCGTCCGCCCGGCCATGCCTCCGTAAGTGTGAAGTCCCTCGTATACCACGACCTCGTTCATGAACTTCTCGTGGATGTCTGGGTGGTCGGTCGTGAGGATCCCGCCGGTGTTGGACTTCGGGTCCTGGGCCCCGTCCATCTGGAAGACGTCGGTCGTCTTGACGATCTGCCTGACGATCTCGGCCACGGGTCGATCGGCTTGCCCCTGCTCGTGGCGCTGAATGTGCCAAGCGTTCTCGATGATCCGGGAGCCGTCGCACACGACCTTCTTCCCGTGCCTCTCCGCGAGGGCGCGCACGGTGCGGAGGTTCTTCAGGCTGAACGGGTGCTGTCCGTCGGCGAAGGCCTGAAGGCCGACGAAGGCGACATTCTGTCCCTTCAGGATCTCCTCGAGCCTCTCCAGATCTACGTTGCCGGTGAAGACCTGCTCCTTCGCGTCGCGCACGTCGGGGTATCCGACGCCCAGCGGCACGAAGACGTCGGCCCTCGAGCGCGCATTGCTCGGGACGGCGGAGCCGGCGGGGATCATCGTCGCGGTGACGAGCTTGACGCATCCCAGCACGTTGTGGGTGGGGCAGACGTACTCGTGTCCCAGGACACCGCGCACGGAGACCTCCAGGGTCTCGAAGTTGCGTGAGCCCGCATAGGCCTCATCCCCGATCAGCTGTCCGGAGAGCTGCTCCTGGCTCATGGCGTTCGTTCCGAGGGAGCACATGTCGAAGCTTGCCTGCGTCGGCGTCAGGTGCCAGACGTTGAATCGAACCTGCGACAGGAGCTTCTTCCGCTCCTCGAGCGTCGGGAACGAGAGTGGACGGACCGTCTTGATCTTGTGGGGCTCATGGACGACCATGCCGCAACCTCCGGAATGCGATGAAGCCAGTTCCAAACCTCAAGATCTATACCATATCCGGCGTTGATGGCACAGAGCGGACTTCCCGATTCCCGCGCGAGGCGAGGAGCGATTCCGCACAGGGGCCCCAATCCGTTCCGCGGATCGACTCAGATGCGTTGTCAACTAGCTATGCCCGGCTCTGTCGTTGCCACGATCTACGATGTCTGCGGGAGGATCGTCTCGGCATTCGACTCCGGTCCCAGGAGCAGTGGCGGGGTCGAATGGGCGTGGGACGGCACTGACAGGGGAGGCAGACCCGCGGGGAGCGGAGTCTACCTCCTGGATGTCGAGGCCGGGGGAGTCCGCCACCGCAGGCAGCTCATCCTGTTGCGGTAGCATCTGAGCGGATTGACCGCATCCGAGACGGTCGCCTGGGGCGCCTAGGGACCCCGACGGTCTCCCGCAGCCCCGCGCCGCGAACGCGAACATAGCGGGGCGGAGGGAGCCGTCGGGGTGCGTCGACCTCGCATCCCGTTTCGCTCGCTAAGGTGCAGGGCGCGAACTCAAACGGACCGCCAGCGTTTCACCTGGCGCGTCCCCTACTTCTTCTCCGGAGCGGCTGCCCCCTTGGATCCCGGGCAGCCCTTGGCCTTCGGGCACTTGCCGCAATCATGCCCCGCCGCCTTGGCGTCGGCCGGGACGACCTTGAGCAGCTTGGCCTCCTTCGCCAGCTCCTGGACGGTTTTCAGGATGGTCTCGGGATTCGTCTTCTCGGTAGCGAAGGTCACATGAAAGAGCTTCGTCTCCTTCTCTACCTGCGCGACGATGATGCCCGGCTTGCCGTTGAGCGCCTTGGCGAGATCCCGGAGCAGCGTCCCCTCCATCAGGTTCGGGACGTCCAGGACGGCCGTCTGGGCCGCCGGCTTCGATTCCTCCTGCTTCGTCTCCTTCTTGGCTTGCTCATCAGCCCCTGCTGCGGAGATCGCGGCGAGGGACAGAGCCAGGGCGAGCGTCATCCAGATCCATCGGCGTGACCGCACTTGGCTTCCTCCTTCTTGTGTCAGCTTGTTCAGGGGCGCGGGCCGGAGCTCATGGCTCGGAGTCCGCGCCGAGGCTTGATCCATCAATCGAAAGGACGCGAAAGACCTGAAAGCGAATCTCTCCGGACGCCTCTTCGAAGACGGGCCCTTCGATCGCGTCCCGGATCGCCCCCGGACCGCATCGGGCCGGGTCGTACGTGACCAGGGCCTCGTTCCTGGAGGCATAGACGACGCAGCGCAGGACCCCGGGGATCCCCTCGAGCTGCCTTGCCATGATCTCTCCCGTGTCGACGCAACGGACTCCGCTCACTCGGAATCGGCCGGTCTCGACGGCCGCGCCGCCGGCCTCCTCATAGTCGACCACGAGGCTCGGCGCGGCGAAAAGCCGAGCGCTCCACAGTCCCAGAACGGTCGCCGAGGCGATGCAGAGGGGGACGATCCACTTCGGCGCCCTCATACGATTCTTCCTTTCCTCATACCCTCTTCCCCTCCAGGCAAAGCTCGAGCGCTCCCGGGGAGGGGCAGGCTTCCGTGCACTCCAGACACAGCGTGCACTCCCCTGACCGGACTTCGGCCGGGCGTGAGATCTCGATCGCCTGCGGGCATGCCCTGTCGCACGCGCCGCAACCGGTGCAGGTGGACCAAGATCGCCGGATGCGGAGCCGTCCGACCGCGGCAAACGGCCAGAGAACTACGCCCAGTGGGCAGAGATAGCGGCACCAGGCCATCGGGATCAGAAAGGCCAGGCCCAGGACGCCCGCGAGGATCGCGTAACTCACGTTCCGCACGTCGTGCCCGTGCATGCTGAAGAGAATGTAATAGGGATCGTACCCCCTGAAGACGAGTTCCCCGGTGCGATAGGTGAAGATGAGGATGACGACCAGGACCGGCACCCGCAACAAGCGAAGGGACCGATCGAGCCATCGGGGAGGTTCCACGAAGCCGACGGAGGAGACCGCGGCCCCGCCCCGCTTCGCTGCGATCCATCGCCGCAGGGCCGAGATCCACTCGCTGACGGTTCCGAAGGGGCACACCCAGGAGCAGAACGCCTTCCGGGCGATCAGCGTCAGAAGCAGGAGTGCGAGGAAGAGCGAGAGATTACGCTCTCCGGTCGCGCAGCTGAAACTCTGGTTCGTGATGAGTGACCAGGCCGTCTCGAGGCCTCCGAAGGGGCAGTAGGTCTCGATGCTGGAAAGGGAGAGGCCCAGCGCGAGGCGAACCCCCGCGACCGTGGTGGCTATGACGAGGGCAAGCTGGACGATCGTCCGCGCCCACTGCACGGAGGTCCTTCGTCCTCTTGGCCGGCCGATGCCATCCATGCCGATTCTGTCTCCCATGCGTCGCCGTCCGTCCGCCTTCCGAACGCGTCTCTCGAATCGCCGCGACCGCGGAGCTGCGGCATCGCGTCCGCGGTCACGACGATACGGCCATTCTACCGGGTGGGGAGGCGGTGTGACAAGCGGCGCGCCGCGAGGAGGATGGCCCCCGACGGTTCCCTTCGCTCCGCTAGGTTCGCGTTCGCGGCGCGCGGCATCGGGAGCCGGTCGGGGGTCCCCGCGCGCGCCCGTCGGCGCGAGCGTCGGCTACCTGTTCCTGTCGGAGGCCTGTCTGAGGGGCTCGAGGAACTCCTCGTGCGGCTCGAGGCCGAACAGCCTGCATGAATCGACGTCCGCCCAAGCCTCATCGTAGGCGCCGATCCCGAAGTGAGCGATCGCCCGATTGTTGTAGGCCTTCGGATCTCTCCGCAGACGAAGATAGCGGGAGTAGTCGGCGATCGCCTCCTCGTATCTCTCCGCTCTCAGACGCGTGTTGGCCCGATTGTAGTAGGCGTTCAGCATGTCGGGCCGCAACCTGAGCGCCTCGTTGTGGTGACGGATCGCCTCGTCGTACGCTCCCTCTCTCCCGAGCGCCAGTCCGAGGTAGTCGTGTGCGCGGGCGTTCAGTGGCCTCTTGCGGATCGTGTCCTTCCAGATCGCGACTTCGCTGCGATAGTCCGCGTTGCGCGAGACAGTCGTCAGTCCCAGGGCCAGCGCCACGATGGCGAGCGCGATCGCCTCGATTCTTGACCCTGCTCGGCGGCCCGCGGGGGGGTGGCCGGCGATCCTGCGGATGAGTCGGTCGGCGGCAAGGACCCCCGTGAGGGCGACCGCCGCCAGTGGCAGGTAGATCCTGTGTTCGAAGATCGGATCGGCGATCGGAACGATGCTGGAGGTCGGGGCGAGAATCAGAAAGAACCACGCGCCCAGGAAGCCGAGCCTCGGTCTCCTGATCAGGGACCATGCCGCGATCCCCGCCAGCGCCGCCACTGCGAGACCGGCCGGGAGCGCTTCCCCCGGCCTCTCCGCGATCGGCCAGCCGTAGTCGAGGACGAGCGGCCGCGGCCAGACGCTCAGTCTCAGGTAGTGAAGGATGACCCCGAACTCGGTGCCGAGGTAGCGGAGCCATGAGAAGGGCAGGTCGAACCCGGCGGTTCCCCCGCGGGCCGGATTGGCGGCCATCAAGAGCCCGAGAATCGCCCATGTGGACGCCAGAAGGACGTGGATCGTGCCGCGCCGGATGAGGATCTCCTTCCAATCCCTCGAGAGAAAGATCCTGTCGTAGAGCAGGACTATCAATGGCGCGGTGACCATGACCTCCTTCGTCCCCATCCCGAGCGCGCAGGCCGCAACCGCCAGAGCGGACCATCCCCTTTGCCCAGGAGTTCCGGGCGCGTGGAGGGCGCCGCGGAGCGTCGAGTAGAGCGTGAGGAGATAGAAGAGCCCCATAAGCGACTCGGCGCGCTGGACGACATAGGTGACAGACGAAGTCTGGATGGGGTGGACGGCCCAGAGAAGCGCGGCGGCGAAGGCGATCGCGTCCGCCCTGGCGGAGAGGACCGGATCGATTCGCGGAAGTCGCAGAGTCCTGCGCGCGATCCCGAAGAGAGCGAGAGCCGCCAGCGCGTGGATTCCGATGTTGACCAAGTGGTAGCCGAGCGGATCGAGTCCGCCGAGAGCGTAGTTCAAGGCGAGGGAGAGGTTCAGGATCGGGCGCCCGCTCGTGGTCGACCTGGGGAAGGTGGAGAGGATCGTCCCCGGCGATCCCAGGTCGCAGATCGTCGGGTTCTCCACGATTCCCCGGCGGTCATCCAGGACGAATGCGCCGCGTAGGCTGTTGGCGTAGGCGAGGGCGATCGCCGCCACGATGAGGAGCTTCAACAACCACCTGGGCGGGACCGGGGTGGAAGCCGTCGGCCAGGAGCGCTCGCTCGAGTTGCGGGGCGCCGCGGATCCGAATCCTCCCGATCCCGCGGGTTCCTGGGGCTCCGTTCTGTCGATCGTTGTCTCCATCTCCTGCGTGCGAAGGTAGCCGTCGGGGTCCGATCGCGCAATCGCGCCGGAGACCCTGGCCCGGCGGACGGTTCTTGCGCGCCGGCTGCTTCCCTAAGGCCCGCGCCGCGGACGCGAACCGTTGCGGCCGCTCCCGCCGACGGTCTATCCTCCATCCCGCGGACCGGCCGGCGGCTCCGTGAGCGCGGCCGCCCCCGGCCGAGCCCGGCGATGAACGCGAGAGAGATCGCCATGAGGCCGCATCACCTCCCGTCCTTCACTCTGGGCCTGATCGCCCTTCTGGTCGGGCACTCGATACGGCCGTCTGCGTTCCCCGCGCAGGCCGTCGCGCCCCGCCCGGCGGCCGTCGATGCGGTCGCGCAGGCCGGCATCCTCGACAGTCTCAAGGGCATGGTCGACAGCCTGCAGTTCGCGGCCAGCTACCAGAGGGCCGGCGGCCTCGCGCGCGAGGCGGTCCGCATCGCGGGAGAAACCGCAGCCGCGGGGGACAGCGCGCCCCTCTCGGAGTGGCTCCGCCGGTCGGCCGCGCTCGAACTGGAGTTGGGCCGTTTCACGGACGCGGAGAGTCTGTTCAGGAGGGCGCTGGGGATCGAGACGAGGTCGAGGTGCGACAGCGCTTCCATCCTTGACGCCCTGCGCGGCTTTGCCGCAATCGTCCTCGAGAGAGGCGACCTCGCGGAGGGGGAGCGCGGGGCGCTCTTCTGCCTTCGTTCCGGCGCCAGGATCAACGGCCCTCGGAGCGTCGAGGCCGCGAAGGACATGATGCGGATGGCCGAGGTGCGCATGAGGCAGCAACGCTTCGCCGACGCCGAGAGCCTTCTGGCCGAGGCGGAGAGCGTCTCCGCGCGGCAGACGGGGCCGGACAGGGATGCTCTCGTCGATGTCCTGCGGCTCCAAGCCGAGCTCGCGTTCTCGAGGGCGAGATACCAGGATGCCCGCGCCCTCTTCGCTCGCAGTCTCGCTCTTGCGGAGGAGATCCACGGCGCCGGCAGCGATCCCGCGACGCTCCACCTGAACGTGCAAGCGAAGGTCCAAAGAAGGCTGGGCGAACTGGGCGAGGCGAGGGAGTGCTACAAGCGCTGTCTGCAGACCCGACAGAGAGTCTACGGCGCCGAGAGCCCGCACGTCGGCGCGGTTCTGCACGACCTGGGCGTCCTTCTCTATGACATGGGCGACTATGAAGAGGCCGTGCGAACCGCGGAGCGCGCCCTGGCCATACGGAGCGCCTCATTCGGGCCCAAGGACGCGCGGGTGGCCCTCACGATGGTGACGCTGGGGAGGTATCTGCAGGGAGTCGGCCGATACGCCGAGGCGATCCGGGTCGCACGGGATGCGGCGGAGAGGATGGAAGCAGCGCAGGGATCCGCGCACCCACAGACAGCGCTGGCGCTGAGCAGGCTCGCGGGGCTTCTTCTGCGACGGGGAGACATCCTGGAGGCAGACCGGCTCTATCGACGCAGCCTGAGGATCACGGAATCGGTCTATGGTGATCAGCACCCCGAGGTCGCGTCGCATTGCATGAACCTGGGGCTGTGCCTTCTCGAGCAGGGAAGGGTCGACGAAGCGCGCGTCGAACTCGAGCGATCGGTCAGGACCGGACGCGCCGTGTACGGGTCGGGGAGCGCGCGGACCGCGGTCTTCGAGCGAGAGCTGGCTCGAGCGCTGGCGGTCCAGGGAAAGGTGGATGAGGCGATCGCCGTCCTTGACGCCTGCGTGGCCAACCAGCAGGGCCAGCTCGGCGCGGAGAATCCGAATCTGATCGCGACTCTCTCGCGCCTTGCCGAGGCCGAGTTGATCGCAGGGCGGATCGCCGAGGGCCGGGCCCACTCGGCCCGCACGATCGATCTGGGCGAGAAGATCTATGGGGCCGAGCACATGAACCTGGTCGGGCCGCTCCTCACGGCGGCGGAGCTGGACGCGGCCGAGGGAAAGTGGCGCGAGGCCGTGGCGAAGGGGATCCGAGCCACGCAGATCGCCCTGGCGGTCCAGGAGGAGGCCTACCGCGGGTCCTCGGACGAGGAGGCGCTGCAGGTTCTGGGACTTGCGGCCAGGGCGGTGACCACCCTCTGCGGGCTGCTTCCGTTGCGCGAGCAGTGTCCCGACACGACGTTGGAACGGGTCTTCTGTCTGCTCGCGCGGACGCATGGGCAGGTGCTGGATCGCATGGCCGAGCGCCACAGGCTGATCGAGTCGGGAGTGGATCCCGGGTCCGCATCGCTGCAGGCCGGGTACCTCGCGGCCTGCCAGCGCCTGGCAAACCTCGTCGGAAAGGAGCTCCTGTCGCCGGAGACCTCCTTCCACGAGGAGACGAGAAGGGCGCGGGCGGAGAAGGAAGAAGCGGAGAGGGCGCTGAGCGTGGCCAGCGATGAGTTCCGCGAGCGGTTGGAGCGCAGGAAGCAGGAAGCGGCGATGACATGCGATCGGCTGGCGGAGATCCTCCCTCCCGGCGGCGGCATCGTCCACTTCGTGCGCTACCCTGACCTCGCGGC
>VGJL01000116.1 GCA_016867495.1 Candidatus Eisenbacteria bacterium
AGCACCAGCGCCCAAGGCTCCTGCGTCGCCTTCAGGGCGGCGCGCAACCCCTCGACCGGGCCTCGCCCCGGACGTTCGGAAGTCACGAATGAGCTGCACAAGGATCGATAGGGCCCGGCATCGGGAGCGACGACCGCCGGCTCGAGACCGGCGTCGCGCAGCGCGTCGAGCGCCCGCTGCAGCATTGGCCTTCCCTCGTAGTTCGCGAGGGCTTTATCGCGGCCGAATCGGCGGGACTCCCCCCCCGCCAGGACGAAGCCAGCGACCGGAGGAGTTCTTCCAAAGGCCGCTCCGTTCCGTCCGTTCGCGCCGTAGACCATGGCGGGATGATACCGTGACGCTCGCCCCCGAGCCGAGGAGATGCGGAGGCGCGGATCGGCTCGAAACGCCGCCTCCTGCCACGTAGGATCGGGCCCATGGATGGACTCCGAGATGCCTGAGGACCGCTTCAGACCCCAGGATCGCGACCCGGCAGCCGAGGCGATCCCGGATCTGCTCGAGAGAGCCCTTTCTCGAGATCTTCCAGGGGAAGCGGCCCACCGGAAGGCGATCCCCGCCGGCTACACGCGGGGATCGATCGCCAAGGGAGCCGCGTCGAGCGAGGCATCTGTGCTCCTCGCCCTGCATCCCGGAGATGCGCCCGGGCAGATCTTCTTCCCGCTGATACTCCGACCCGCGCAGATGCTCCTCCATGCAGGACAGGTCTCCCTGCCAGGAGGCGCCCGAAACGCCGGCGAGACCCCGATCGAGTGCGCCCTGCGGGAGGCATGGGAGGAAGTCGGCCTCCGGCCCGAGACGGTGCGCGTCCTGGGGAGACTCACTCCCATCACGATCCCCGTCAGCTCCTACCGGGTCGAGATCGTCGTCGGATGGACTCCCGTTCGTCCGGCCTATTCCCTCCACGAGCGGGAGGTTCTGAAGATCGTTCTCGGTGATCCCGCCCGCCTCGTCGAGGAAGGGCCGTCCGATTGGGTCGAGACGTCGGGACCGGGAGGGACCTGGCGCCACCCGGCTTATCTCGTCGAGGGCGAGAAGGTCTGGGGGGCGACGGCTCTGATCGTGGCCGAGTTCCTGGAGGTATGGAGGGGTCTGCGGGGATCCCGCTAGCCCGCACGGCGAAGGAGATGCGGGGCATCGCCCCGGCCCGGGGCCGGGAATGGGTCGGCCGGACTACCGGGCGCCCGCGTCGGCCGAGCACTCTCTGTTTGGAATCGGGGCGGCCCTATCCGATACTGTTCTAATGTCCGCCGGACAGCCGGCGCCGGAACCAAGAGGTAGACGACGGAAACGGAGGAACGCGTGAGAAGAAGAAGTACCGCCCTATGGGCAACGGTGGCTCTTGTCCTGCTCATTCTGGCGCCCGGTTGCGCCTGCACCTACATGATGCGCCAGGGCGCATGCGGCCATCACTGCCGCCAGATGCACGCCGCCTGCATCCAGAAGGCCTGCGGCGAGCATGGCCAGGCTTGCTGCAAGCAGGGTCAAGCCTGCGGCAAGCAGGGTCACACCTGCGCATCGATGAAGCCCGCGCATCCAACCGCCGCCTGCGCGACGCTCGGGTCGGCGAAGCCTCCAGCCTGCGCCGACGCTAGCCAAGGGCAGCCTCCGGCTTGCGCCACCATCCGCCAAGGACAGCAGGCGGCTTGCGGCGCCTCGCACCGCTGCGGAGAGGCGACCTGGGGCAGGTCCGGGGGGCACGGCCGCGGCTCATGCTGTTGTTGTTGCTGTTGCTGCTCGCCCCACCGCGAAGTCCGGGTGATCAGGCAGGGGTGCGGTCACCAGAGCGGGTATGCGCCCGCGCGATGCGGTACGCAGCAAGGGCAAGGATGCAAGAAGGAGTGCGCCCAGGAGCGCCAGAGAACCGGATCCCACGCCGGCTGCTCCAAGGCGAACTAGCGGCCTCTCGCCGGACCGAGCGTTCGCCCCCGCGACTCAGTCCCGCTTATGCGGTCCGCACCGATTGCGGCCGTGGCGGCGGGACCGCCTCGCGGGGGCGTTCCCATCTGAACTGGCAGGACTCGCTCAGTAGTTCTCGGCGTTCACCTCGAAGTACTCCCGGGCGTGCAGGCATGCCGGGCACTTCCCGGGAGCCTCGGGACCCTCATGGACGTAGCCGCAGTTGCGGCACTTCCAGCGCACCGGCCCGTCCTTCTTGAAGACCTTCCCCGCGCGAACGTTCTCGAGGAGCTTGAGGAACCTGTCCTCATGCGCCTTCTCCGCCCGGGCGATCATGGTGAAAGTCCCGGCCACCTCCGGGAACCCCTCCCTCTTGGCCGTCTCGGCGAAGGCGGGATAGAGCTTGGTCCACTCCTCGTTCTCCCCCTCCGCGGCTGCCCGGAGATTCTGCTCGGTCGTTCCCGTCACGCCGGCGGGGTAGCCGGCCGTGATCTCCAGCATCCCCCCCTCCAGGAAAGAGAAGAACCGCTTCGCGTGCTCCTTCTCGTTCTCCGCGGTCTCCAGGAAAAGTTCGGAGATCTGCAGAAGCCCTTCCTTCCTCGCCACGCTGGCGGCGTACGTGTAGCGATTGCGAGCCTGAGATTCGCCCGCGAAGGCGGCCAGCAGGTTCTTCTCGGTCAACGATCCCTTGATGCCCGGCATCCAGTTCCCCTCCCTGGTCCAAGGTTCGGCACACGGGCAGCCCGGTCCTGAGCGAGGTGGATCCCGCCCCCCGAGCCTGCCCCGATCCATCTTAGACGAGTTCTACGGGAACGGGAAACCGGGTCGGCGCCTCAGAGACGGCTTGCGCTCCCGGCGGCGAGAGCCCGGGGCGCGCGGGCAAAGAGCATCTTCAGTCCGGCCCCCGCCTGCCGTCCCCGGTCAGGATGAAGGGAGCCCAGAAGAAGGGGTGCGCCTGATCGACTCCCGCGCCCAGGGCCACCCGGGGATCTCCACGGAGCCAGCGCCGCTTCGCCTCGGCCAGGGCGTGATCCCGCCCTTCGGAGCGCGACGAGCGGACCTCACGATAGAAAGAGGCCATGAAGTGCGCCGTCGACTCCCCGGACACCTCCCACAGGGAGGCCACGACGCTGCGCGCCCCGGCATAGAGGAACGCGCGCGTCATGCCGACCACGCCCTCCCCGGTGACCTCCTCGCCCAGGGCGGAGGCGCAGGAGGAGAGGACGACCTGCTCGCAGGGAAGCTCCGTGCCGAAGATCTCCCCCATCGTGACGAAGCCATCGTGTCCGGTCCGCCGATCAGGGCTGAGAAGCAATCCCGAGAAGCGGGGCCTGGTCTCGTTGAGGAAGCCGTGGGCCGCCACGTGGAGATAGCGAAACGGGCCCTCGCGCTCCATCCTCTTCAGTCCCTCCAGCGTGGCCTCGCCCCGTTCGAGAACCACGGCGTTCTTGCGGCCGACGATCGAAACGATCGATCGGATCTCCTCCCGGCCGAAGGGGATCGCTCCCAGCCGAGCGGGCTCGAAGACCGCCAGATGTACGCTCTCTTCCCCTCGTGACGGGGGGATTGGATCCCCGACGACGAGGATCTCCGTCCGCTCCGCATGCGGCGGGCCGGCGCGCTCCATCAGCCGGAGGAGCGCGCTCGCGGACGGCAGATAGACCAGATCGATCGAGAGGACGAGATACGGCAGAGATCCGAAGCCTCCGTCCGCCTCGGGCGAGTCCGCCCCTGCCTCCGTGAGCAGGACCTCGAACGGGAGATAGTGAAGGATGCCGTGGGGCGCGACGAGCACTCGCCTCGACTCCGACAGATCCTCGAGAGCGGGGCCTATGACCATCCGCGACACCTCTTCCAAGGGATCGACGAGGTAGGCCGCGCCGCCTCCGAGAGCGTTGTAGTCGCTTAAGATCGGCAAGAGCTTCCGGATCCCATCCTCGAGGATCCGCTTCGGAGGCAGTTTGACGAGACGGCAGGCGTCGGGTTTGACAATCCAGAGATAGGAAGCGCTGTCGCCGGTGAAGTACTCGAGCAGGCAGTCGCCCGCTCCGAGGATCCGACCCTGGACCTCCGCCAGCCCGCACGGCTCGGGGTAGCGAACTTCGGCGTATCGAGGATCCTCCCTCCGGAGATCGTCTTCGAGAAGAGAGATCTCTGCTTCGAGCCTGGCGATCTCGACCTCGACGGAGTCCCGCGCGAGCCGTGTGGTGTCGGCGGCGAGAGAGCCGACGAGATCCTCCATCCTCTCGCGCATCCGGGTCTCCCTCTCCCTGTAGGCGGGGTCGCCGCGGGATCGCAGATCGATGCCAGCCTCGGCGAGAAGATCGGAGAGGGCGCGGGCTTTCGAGCGCTGCGCGCACTCGAAGGCCCGCTCGGCGAGTTCGGAACGCCGCGCAGGATCGTCCTCGGAGATCTCCCAGAGAAGGTCGATCGCGTCGGCGTAGACATAGTTCTTCGTGCCGAAGAGCCCGGCCTGCACGGCCGTCGCGCCGCGCGATCTGGCCCGCGCCCCCTCCACGATCCCCATCGCCCGGTCGATGAAGAGCAACGCCTCCTCGCGCCTTCCGCGGGTTCGCGCGCAGTGGGCGCTGCCCGTCAGGGCCGACGCTTCCGCCTCATAGGAACCGATCTTCGACGCGAGACGCCTCGCCTCCGCAAAGGCCTTTTCGGCGGCTGCGAGCTCGCCCCGGTCTGTATGGCAGGAACCGATGTCGATGAGCGCCCAGACCTCGCTCAAGGGCATCTCCCACTGGCGGGCGATCTGCCGGGCCTCGCGCAGGCGGGCGAGTCCCTCTTCGCCTCTTCCCATCGCGCAGAGGCAGCGACCCATCTGGCCCCCCACGGTCCCTTGGCTCCTCCGATCGGCGCTCCCTTCCAGCGTGCTCAGCGCGCGCGCGTACCAGGCGAGCGCCTGCTCGAACATTCCTTTCCCGGTGTACAGCAGGCCGATGTTCCCCTGCATGCCTCCGACCCACTCCCGCGACCGCTCGCCGCTTCCCGTGGAGATAGCCTCCTCGTACATGCGCAGCGCGGTCGTTTCATCCCCGATGAACCGAGCCAAGGCCCCGAGGTCGCCGAGACAGCCAGCAGCCACCCCCGCGCTCCCCGCCTCTCTCGCAAGGTCGAGGCCCCTGTTGAGCGAGCGCGTCGCGCGGGTGAAGTCCCCCTTTATGATCTCTATGACGCCGATGTAGTGGAGCGACCTCGCCTGGCCTTCCAGACTTCCGGCCCTCTCGTAGGCCGCAAGGGCCGACCGTCTGTGATCGAGGGCCTCGTCGAGCCTCATCCTGCGGCGCTCAATGCTCGACAGCTCCAGCCGCGCTTGACCCTCCCAGACAGGCAAGTCGAGCGCCCTCGCGATCTGGAGCGCGGCCCCCAGGTGCGCGGAGGCCTCGTCCTGGCGGGGCGTGGATGCGAGGAGCGTCCCGAGCAGCAGGCGCGCCCAGCATGTCTCGAGAGGCGCCGCCGTCGTGTCCGCCGACGAGAGAGCCGCAGCAAGCAGGCTCTCGGCCTCGGCGAACCTCCGCGCTTCATATCGCGCCACGGCATCGAGGAGGCTCGCGATCCGCGCTCTGTCTCCCGCGCCCTCCGCTGCCCTCCGTTCCCGATCTCTGAATGCCGCCAGCAGACTCTCGGCGGCGGCCGGATCTTTCCGCATGAGAGCGAGGTCGGCCAGACCCAGGAGGCCGCACGCCTCTCCGTCGGGATCGGCGCGCAGCGAGTCGAAGCGGCGCTGCGCCTCCCCGTCCCTTCCAAGCGCTTCGAGCGCGGAGGCCATCGCGTGGACGGCGCGAGGATCGCAGCGATCGCGATCGAGCGCCTCCGCCGCCAGACGGACTGCCTCCTCATGACGGCCCCGAAGCGTCGCGACCCAGGCCTGGCGGCCTGTGGTGGAGGCGGCTGCGGAGAAGGAGAGGGAAGAGTCCGTCGGGATCGCCGCCGCGAGTCCCGCCATTACGAGGACGGCAATTGGGGCGGGAATTGGGACTTGCCTTCGCGCGATCTGGGCGCGAAGAATCGCCCCGGGCGGAGTCGATGCCCCGCGGCCGGGAAGATCCAGGATCGACAGGCTCAAGAGTGGCATCCGGGACAGGGCTCCCTGTGTCGCCATGCATTATCGATCCGCCGGCGCCCGGCGACAAGCATCGGCCCGCGGGGAGTGGATACCGACCGATGGTTGACCCTCATAGGAACCTCCCCCTCGATGACCTGGCCTCGCTCGCGCGATCGGGCGACCGACGCGCAGAGGAGGGCCTGTTCGACTATCTGCGCGTAAGCTTTCTGGCGGTCGCCAAACGAAGGGTGCGACAGGACGATCTCGAGGACGTCGTCCAGGACGCCCTCCGGGTCATCCTCGACAAGTACAGAGAGAGGGAAGAACGGGGTCTCCTATCCTGGAGCTTTGCGGTGTTGCGAAACGTGATCGGGAACCACTACCAGAAGCGCGCGGTGCTCGACCGCGGCCTGCCGCTCGAAGCGACTCCGGACGCGGGCGCCACCGAGCCGGGCCTCGCCGGGGATTGGACTGAGGAGATCGATTCGAACAGGCTCCTCGGACAGGTCCTGAAGGGAATCGAGATCCTCGCGCGCGCGCATCCCAGATGTGGGAGTCTCTTCGCCCGGGTTCTCGCGATCCAGGGCCTCCGCGACCTCCCCGGCGCGGGCCGGGGCGGCCCCGTCCCAGGATTCGAGGAGATGACGCGAGGGGCCCTCTACGTCGCCCTGCACAGATGCCGCGCCCGCCTTCGCGCAATCCTCGCAGAGATGGAGGGCGCGCGATAGCCATGAGAGAAACCCAGCGCTGCGTGGACCCCGAGAGAGGGGAGCTGCTTGCCGCCTACGAGCTCGGGCTCCTCTCGCGGGAAGAGGAGACGGCCTTCGAGGAGCACTGTCGGGTCTGCGCGTCATGCCGCGAGGATCTCTTCGAGATGGCGCCCTACGCGCAGACCATGGCGGCCCACAGGAGTGGCGTGGCGGCAAGGCTTGAGGCCGCCTCCGCCGAGACGCCGGGAGCTGTGTCCGCCCTTCGGTCTCTTCGCCGCCTCCTCCCCGGCCGATCGAGGATGCGCCCCTTGCTCGCCGCCCTCCCGGCCGCGGCGGCCGTGGCCGTTCTGGTTCTTCTCCTCACCCCGGCAAGAGAGACCGGCGGGTGGGCCGACCTGGCCGTGATCGAGCCGGTCCCGTACGCGCAAATCCCCGTGCGCGGCGCTGGTACAGACGAGGCGGCCAGGCTCTTCGCGGATGGGATGGCCCATTACGCCGCCGGCAGGTACGCGGAAGGCTTCTCGCTCCTCGCGCGCTGCGGCGACCTCGCGGGTGACAGCGATGACCCGCTCATCAGGGATCAGGCCGTGTTCTACGCGGGCCTCTCCCTCCTCCTTGGCGGCCGAGCCGACTCCTCGAGAGTCTTCCTCGAGCGGTCCGCCAGCTCCTCCACTCCGATCATCGCCGACCGCTCTCGCTGGTATCTCGCGCAGGGATGCCTGATGACGGGCGATCCGGCGGGCGCGACCCGGCATCTCGAGCGGCTCGCGGCAGGGAGTCCGGGATACGCAGCCGCGGCGGCGAAGCAGCTTGCCTCGATCCGCTCGCGTTCATCGAACGGAGATGATCGAGAGAGTCCCGATTAAGTCGATCCTGGAAGCCCGACCTGAGTCTACGAGAGTTGGATCAACAGATAGATCCAGTTGGCCGCGATCAGGCCGATCGCCGACCAGAGCAGCAACCGGCTGCGCGGCCTAGGCAAGCGCTGGATCGTGTGGGCCCAGGGAATCGCAAGAAGCGCGGCAACGGCGGCGACCCCCAAGCCGACCGCGACGAGGGCGACCAGGGGACTGGCGATCACGGCATCCCGCACGTCGCCGCGCAGGAGGGCCTTGACCGCCGCCGTCCCGCCGCAGGCGGGACAGGGGATCCCCGTCACGATCCTCAGGGGGCACGAGTGAAACAGTCCCAGGGGATTGAAGCGGATCAGAGCCGCCGCAGCCGCGCCGATCGCCGCGGCCGCGACGGGGGCAACGAGCAGATCGCGTCGCCGCATGCTCCCGCTCAATCCCCCCCGACGGCTTCGACGAAGGCCCGGTGGATCTCGGAATCGGGCGCGAGCTCCGGGTGAAACGTCGATCCCCAGACGCGACCCTGTCGCACGAGCGTCGGCTCGGCATCCAGATCTCCGAGGACCTCTACCCCCGGCCCTACCCTCTCGATCCGCGGAGCGCGGATGAACACCATCTCGGCTCTGCGCGGACTCCCGCCATTCATTCGCAACATCCCCATGCCGGCGAAGCTGTCGACCTGC
>VGJL01000117.1 GCA_016867495.1 Candidatus Eisenbacteria bacterium
CTCGCAAGGCTGACAAGCGGGAGCAAGAGAGCTATTGGAGTTGATGCCATGAGAGCCCACTACGACTTCTCCAAGATGAAGGGGCGACGCAACCCTTACATCAAGTTGCTCAAGCAGGCTGTAACGATTCGTCTCGACCGAGACACCGTCGAGTACTTCAAGGCGCTGGCAGAGACGACAGGATTGCCGTACCAGAGCCTGATCAATCTGTATCTCCGGGACTGCGCCGTGCACCGTCGGAAGCTGTCCTTCCGGTGGGAACCTGAGGGTCGCCGAACAACCGCATGAAGCCGCCGGGCGGCGCGGGGCGAGCTCGGCGCGGTCGCGGGTCAATCGGGCGCCGCCCGCGGCTTATGCGGCGCGTTCTTTCGCGGTCTCATGGGCGAAACGACGCCCTCCGCCTCGCGGCCCCACGGGGGAGCCGAGCCGGGATGCGGCGTCGCCCTTGGCAGCCACCCTCCGGCCGGCGCGGCGCGCTCGCGCCCCGCCACCCGTTGATGGCCCTTTTCGCATCGATTCCCGCCTGCCCGCCATCCTGGTGAGCCTTCCTCCGCGTCGGGAAGCCAAACCGGCTTCCTGCCCCGGGATCCTTCGCCGGTCGGACCCCGGTAATTCCTCGGCCCGGGACGCCGGTGTCTTGAGGGAATCCGGCCGACCCGCGCTAGGAGCTGGGAGCGTCCTGGCGGAGAAGCTGCTGCATCAGGTCGATCAGCTCCCTTCTTCGAAAGGGCAGAGGGAGGAGCGTCAGTCCGGCGGCGTAGGAGGATGTTCCGGTCGGTTGAGAGGAGACGAGAACGATGGGCATGGCCTGATCGAGACTCCGGATCTGCAGCAGGAGGGACTCGAGATCAGCCCCCGCGAGGTCGGCGTCCAGAAGGCAAATGTCGCCCCCCCGCGTTCGCATGTCGGAGAGAAGCTCTCCGGCTCGAGCGCTCGCCGCGACCGCCGCGCCCTCTCTCTCAAGCGTCCGGCGGATCGCCTCCCGCAGGGCGCCGTCAGCGATGCCGATGACAGCCATGTGTCCGCGAAGCTTGGCGGTCATGCTCCCTCCCGACGTTCGAGTGTCGCAGGGGGCGTGCCAGACGGAGGTCGGGAGGACGAATATGTTGTCCTCCTGAGGATTGCAGCGGCTCGGCGCCCGTCGCCCTCGAGGCGATCGGGCTCGATCGTCCCACGCGGGGGATTCGCGCTCTGATCCGGGTGCCGCTCGCGGGACTCCCCCGCGCGCGAAGGCGGCTCAGCGATCCTCGACCGGACGATCCACAGGGCCCGCCGATTCCCCCGCGGAGTCGCCCTCGCCGGAGCCGGGCTCCTCCCGGATCGGGCCCTGAGGCTTGCCGGACGCGAGCTCGCCGAGCCTTCGATAGAGCGCGCTCCTCGAGAGACCGAGCAGGCGGGCCGCTTCCCGCTTGTCGTCGTCCACCGCCTCGAGAGTGGCCTGAATGATCTCTCGCTCTGCCCTCTCGAGCGGGGTGCCCACTGGGATCTGGACGGCCCGCGGTCGCTCCGGCCGCAGCTCGGCCGGGAGATGCTCGGGACCGATTTCCCCCCCGCGGCAGAGAATGAAGGCATGCTCGAGAACATGCTCCAGCTCGCGGACGTTGCCCGGCCACGAATAGGCCGCGAAGGCTCGCGCTACCCGGTCGGAGACGGGGGGAACCGGGCGCCCGTGCTCCCTGGAGAGGCGCTGGAGAAACGCCTCGGTCAGGATCGGCAGATCCTCGCGTCGCTCCCTGAGGGGAAGGATTCGGATCTCGATCACGCGCACCCTGTAGTAGAGATCCTCGCGAAACCTCTTCTCTTGCGACAGCCTCTTGAGGTCCTGATTGGTCGCCGCGATCACCCTCGCGCTCACCTTGCGCGTCTCCGAGGAACCGACGCGCTCGAACTCCCCCGCCTCGATGACGCGAAGCAGGCGGGCCTGGGCCGACCAGGACATCTCGGAGATCTCGTCCAGAAACAGGGTCCCGTGATCGGCGGCCTCGAAGCGCCCCTCCCTCGCTCTGTCGGCCCCCGTGAATGCGCCCTTCTCGTGTCCGAAGAGCTCCGACTCGATCAGATTCTCGGGCAGCCCGGCGCAGTTGACCTTGACAAGCCGCTTGGATGCCCGGGGGCTCTGCCTGTGGATCATCTCGGCGATGATCTCCTTGCCGGTGCCTGTTTCCCCCGTGATCAGGACCGTGCTCCTGGAAGGCGCCGCGAGCTCGATGAGCTCCTTGATGCGGCGGATCCCCTCGCTCACTCCCTCGAGCCTCGGTCCTTCCGTGCTTGTCTCGGAGTCCTCCGCCCGACGCACCCTGCGGACCTTCGCGAGGACGGAGCGGAGGACTCCCAGGCGAACCGGCTTCGACAGGTAGTCAAAGGCGCCGATGCGCATCGCTTCCACCGCCGTCTCGACAGTGGCGTGGCCTGTGATCATCACGAACGGGACGCGGATGCCCGCGGCCCGCAGCCGTCGCAGCAGCTCGAGCCCGTCGATCCTGGGCATGACCAGATCGGAGAGGACCAGGTCGTATGCCTGCCTCTTGATCAGTCGGAGAGCGCTCTCGCCGTCGGCGGCTTCCTCCACGGTCCAGCCGTCCCGTGTGGCGATGGCGACGAGGCTTTGGCGGGTGTCCGCGTCATCGTCGACAATCAGGATCCTCTCAGCCATCCCGGTCGGCTCCTTGCATCGGAAGCTCGATCCTGGCCTCCGCACCTCCCTCGGCGTGATTCCCGAGACTGATCCTGCCGCCGTGCGCGAGCACGATCTCCTGCACCAGGTGGAGCCCCAGTCCCGACCCTCCTCGCTTCGTCGTCGCGAAGATCTCGAACGCGCCCCCTCCACAGAGCTCGGGTGGCAGACCTGGACCGTTGTCGCGCAGACTGAGAATCAGAAGATCGCCCTCGACATCGGCGTGGATCAAAAGGAACGGGGATAGTCCATCGGGTATCGCGTCGAGCGAGTTCCCGGCGAGGTTGTGAAACACGCGCAGCATCTGGAGCGGGTCCAACCGCACCACCGCGTCCGGACGCCTGCATTCTACCCGCACCTCGCAGCCGGGCCGCTCGCCCTTGCCCCGAAGCTCGCTCTCGAGCGTGTCCAGGAAGTCTCCCAGCCGCAAGGAGGAAGGATGCGCCTTGATCGGACGGATCATGAGGAGATAGTCCTCCGCGAGTCCTTCGATCCTCTGGATCTCGCGGGCGAACGCGGCGAGGGACTCGCGCACGCGCGACGCGAGGGGCGCGTCCGCGCGATCGCCCGCCCGCTCGAGGAGCTCGTCGATCTCCTCCGAGAGGATCTCCGCCTGGAGAACGAGCACACCCAGAGGCGTGCGCAGCTCGTGAAAGACCTTTCCCACAACCATCCCCAGCGCGTTGAGGCGCTCCGCCTGCAGGAGCCTGTCCTGCATGGCAAGCTTCTCCGTCTGGTCGAGAATGACACTGCTGTAGCCGAGCGGGGCGCCGTCATGATCCCTGAGGAAGGACCGGCAGACCTCCACACGCACCCGCCGACCGTCCTTGGTCAGGTGTTGCGTCGGGAAGTAGAGAACCTGGTCGGACTCGAGAACGCGCCGCCTGATCTCCTTCGCATCGCTTTCCAGGAGGTCATCGGGGACCAAGCGCGCGTAGGGCTCGCCGACGATCTCATCGGCGCGGTAGCCGAGGAGCCTCTCGGCGCCCGCGCTCCAGAGGCGGATCCGGCGGTCGAGATCGGTGACCACCACGGCGGCTGCAAGCTGCCTGACAACGGCCTCGAAGTAGCCGGCGGCAATCCCTGCCGAGGAGGATCTCGAGGCCGGCGCGGGGATGTCCGCTCGTCGGTTGCCCGCGGGCTCCGAGCCACTGCCCGATTCCATGCCGGGGAGTCTAGCGAGCGTCGTTCGCGGAGGTCAATCGGACAGATCGCTGCGCGCGGTTCGCGGCCGCCGAGAGGATGCCGCCATCCGACCGCCCGATCAGAAGAGAAGAACGAGCTTCGTGCCGTCGGTCAGATTCGGCGCGAGGCTGCGGACGAGGGCGGGCTCCATCTCGATCTCCACCAGGAGCGATTCGCGGCGCTCCCGGCGAAGGGCCCATTCCGCCGTCCCCTTCTTCATCGACCTCCAGAAGGTCTTGAGGCTCAGGCGCCACCTCTCGCCCCTCGATTCGGGCGGGATGTTCCCGTGAAGCCCGATCACGAGGTTGCGCTCGAAAGTGAGCATCGCCAAGACCCGGGCGGTTCGGATCCGCTCGGCAAGGGCGCCGGTCGTGTCGGGGCTGCTCGCGACCGCGGCGCTGTCCTTGAGGGCGAGCGTGGGCACCTCCTCGAACCACTTCTCCTGCTGCAGCACGAAGGGGACTTCGCAGAAGGAGATCCTTGTCGTGTCGACCGAGATCTCCCTGGCGAGTCGGTTGAGAACGACGCGGCGCAGCGGGAACTTCGTGAGCGTGACCCCTTGAAGCTCGAGCCTGACCTCGCGAAGGGGGAGATCGAGGATCATGTATGGAAGCGGCTCCTTGCTGAGGGCGAGCCGCGCCTTGAGAACGGCATTCTCCGCGCGGTGCCGGAGCAGCTCTTCCAGGATGGTAGAGTCATCGGCCGTCGAGATCGCCGAGGGAATTGCCATCAGGCAGAGGATCGATAGGCCGGCTGCCGCCAGGCGACGCCGGTTATGGAAGCCCATCCCCCATCCTCTCAGAAGATGTAGATCGGGGTGCCGACGCGGGTCGACTCCCAGATCTGGGCGAGATCGGTGTCGCCTACCCGCACGCAGCCATGCGTGACGCTCTGCCCGAGGAATCTCTGGAAGAGCGTTCCGTGGATCAGGTAGCCGTCTCCGAAGTCGAGCCCGTAGTCGCCGAGAACCCCAGCCTCGTACCTCTCCGGGGCGGTCGGCCCGGGGATCGGTTCGCCTTCCTCGACGAACGCCCAGTCGGGCCGCACCCAAACGGGATTCTCCTTCCGATGCCGCACCTTGAAGACGCCGCGGGGAGTGGAGAAGAACCATGTCTTGCGACCATCCGGAGTGGTCAACTCGGTGTTGCTTCCCGTTGAGATGACTGCCTCGAGGAGCGTCTCGTTGCCCTTCCTGAGGTAGAGACGGTTCAGCGTCGTGTTGATGACGATGTATGGCTCCTTGGGGATCAGCTTATCGAGGCGCCCCTGGAGACGGCCGTTCTCCTTCTTGAGGGCGTCGATCCTCTTCTTGACGACCTTCGGATCGATCGCCGTCTGCCCCGCGTCGGCCGCGGCCGTGTCCTTGCCGCGGGGACAGCCTGAGACGAATGCCAGAGACAATACGCCTACCAGCAAGGCCGACAGGGCATACGGAGGACAAGGTCGGCAACTCTGTCTCATCGCGTTGGAACCACCCACTCGCACCCAGCCTACCATTCTTCCAGCAAGTAGAGGGCGGGCGGTTGGCTTGGGGCCGACACACCCGCCCTCGGGTACTGCTCGCAGGTACTTGAGACCCGGTCCGCTTTGGGAACGGGGACTAGGGCCGCTGCTACTTGCCGCCAGTCATCTTGTCGACGGCCGCCTGGACCTCAGTGCCCAGACTCCGAGCCTTCGACGCGGCCTCCTTGGCCATTCTGGCAGCCGGCTTGTACTTCTCTTGAGCCTGAGCCTGCCGCACGTTCTCGAGCGATGCCTCAGTCGCATCCAGCTCCGTCTTGATCTGCTCGATGGCCTGACGCGCCTCCTTGGCCCTCATCAGCCGCTTGCCGTGAGGACTATCCAGGAGCGTGCGGACATCCGCGATCGCCTGCTGCGCGTCAGCGAGACTCTTCTCCGCGTCCTGACGCGCGATCTCCTTGTTGCGAACAGCCGCCTCAGCCGCGGTGTTCCCCGCCGTCTGGGCAGAAAGAGCCTTCACCTTCGCAACCTTGTAGCTACGGAAGAGGGCAAACTTCGCACTCTGCCGATCCACCTCGTTCCTGGCGGCGGCAAGCGAATCCTCAGCGGCCTTCAGCTCAGGAGCCGCATACTCGGCAGCCTCCTTGACCTTGGCTTGATCGATCGCAGCCTGAGCCGCGGCCATCTCGGCCTCCGGCGGCTTTGCGCAAGAGGCAAGACCCAGAACGAGAAGGACCAGCACACCCGACCAAACCGCTAGCGTGAAACGCCGCGTACGCCGAACAGAACCGGTCATGATTCGAGACATCTCCTTTCGATCCTTCGCAGCAGACCCCCGCCACATCCCCTACGGATGCTGGTACCTGCCGAACACAAACTGACCCGGCCTGGACATATGCACAGGTCGTGCCAGAGAATGGACTCCGGAGCGGAGGCCGTCAAGCGATAAGTCCCGGCGGTTTGCGCGGGCCTCGAGCGGGGGGAGAAGGCCGGCCAGCGCCTTCGGCCATAGGATCTCCCCACTCTTGGGAATCCGGCTCCAGACGGAGTCCCATTATCGGGACGCGGGAGGATGATGCCCAGCGACACGAAATCTGCCGGGGAGCGTCCCGCCCCGATTCCGGCGGCCGCCTTCAGGAGAAAGCTCCTGCGATGGTACGACCGGAGCCGGCGCGATCTCCCCTGGCGTGGCGCGAAGGACCCCTACCGCATCCTCGTGTCGGAAGTGATGCTCCAGCAGACGAGGGTGGAGGTCGTGCGCGACCGCTACGGGCGATTCCTGCAGCGCTTCCCCGACATGCGGACGCTTGCCTCCGCGTCGGAGGACGATGTGCTCGCGGAGTGGTCGGGCCTCGGCTACTACCGGCGCGCGAGCAACCTCCGGGCCGCCGCCCGCGCGATCGTCGAGAAGCATGGGGGGCGATTCCCGTCATCGGAGTCGGATGCAGCCGCGCTCCCCGGGGTCGGCCCTTACACTGTGAGCGCGGTGCTGAGCATCGCCTACGACCTGCCGTCGGCAGCGGTGGACGGCAACGTCTCGCGGGTCCTCTCTCGCCTCGCGTTGTTGCCGGCCAGGCCACCGCATCACGTGCGGCGCGAGGCGGATCGATTGCTCTCCCGTGAGAGGCCGGGCGACGCGAACCAGGCGCTCATGGATCTTGGCGCGACGATCTGCGTCCCCCGCGGGCCGAGGTGCGCGGACTGCCCCCTGCGGGACATGTGCGGAGCCTTCAGATCGCGCCGAACGGACAACTTCCCGCCGGCCGAGAAGGGAACCGACACTGTCGACGAAGCCGCGACCCTCTGGATCGCGCACCGCCCCGGGGACGCGATCTGGCTCGAGCGGCGGAGGCAGAGGCCTCTCGTGGGGATGTGGATGCTGCCCTGGAGGGGCGAAGCCGCAGCCGCGCCCGGCGCCAGGTTCGTGGGGCCTCTCCATCACGCCATCATGAACCGCCGCTATCTCTGCCAGGTCTGGGACGCGGGCGACTCGCGCGAGAGAATCCCCGGACCGCGGGCCGGGCCTGGCCGCTGGGTCCGCGTCGACCAGATCGGGGATATTCCCCATTCCTCGCTTCTCGACAAAGCAGTCGATCTGTGGATGTCGAGGAGGGACCGGCTTCGCCTGGATCGCAGGGGACGTGGCCGCCCGCCGCGCCGCCGAGCCGTCACGCCTCTCGACCGGGAGGATCGAACAGGTCCGAAGGACGATTCGCGTTCCTCAAGCGTGCGGCGAGGTCAAACCCCTCAGGGAGATCCGCCGCCCTCAGGAGGCGAAGGGCGATGCGGTCGAGCATCTCCTGCATCGAGGCGCCGGGAGCCGCCCCTTCCAGCACCGGCAGAATCGAAAAGTGGTAGATGCCCGGGAAGGGATGCCGCAGGCCCTGTTCGTCCCCGTAGCAAGCGACCTGAATCACGGTAGTGTCGCCAGGATGCTCGGTCATTGCGTGAGCGGAGGCCGCTCCCGGCCCCCGATCCGCTCTGCTTCCTTCGGTCGCAAGCGCTACGTCGATCAGTGGCCTCAGGACTTCGACCCCGACTCGAGGCATGTCGACGCTGAGCACCAGCGCCCAAGGCTCCTGCGTCGCCTTCAGGGCGGCGAGCAGCCCCTCGACCGGGCCTCGCCCCGGACGTTCGGAAGTCACGAATGAGCTGCACAAGGATCGATAGGGCCCGGCATCGGGAGCGACGACCGCCGGCTCGAGACCGGCGTCGCGCAGCGCGTCGAGCGC
>VGJL01000118.1 GCA_016867495.1 Candidatus Eisenbacteria bacterium
GATTGCCGGGAGGGAAACCCTCGTAGGGCAGCGGGTAGGGATCGACCTCCTTCGAGCAGAGATCCCGCGCCACTTTCTGGAGGAGGTAGGGAACGTCCAGGCTCCGGCGCGCGAGCGCCCGCTCGATCATGCGCCGGCTTCTGTGGTAACGGAATGTGTCCATGCCGGCCGTGTCGGCCGACAGCGAGTAGGTGATGCGCGTGAGGAATCCCCTGGGCGCGTCAACAGGGTCGGTCGCGTCGAAACGGACGAAGGAGTAGTTGCCGGCCTCGAAGATCGCCGCCTCGCCGTCCGCGTCCATCACGGCGAAGTTGCTCGGATTGGGCCGGCCGATCGCGTTCGTCTGCTCGAGATAGTCCTCGAACTCGGCGACGGTGGCGCAGTGCCGGAGGGCGTGCTTCATCAGCTCGCCGTTCGTGATCCCGATGCTCAGGCTGTCGGGGAGGTTGTAGGAGAGGGCGTTCAAGATGGCGAAGCCCTGATCGTTGACGCCGAGCCATGCGGTCGTCGTCTCGCCCGCGTTGATGATCGTCACGTGCCGGTAAGGTCCATCGGCGAAGTAGCCGACCTCGTTGTTCACGAGCCCCGTGTCGCGGTTCTTCCAGATGATCGGGCGGCCGTCGGGCGTGGCGCTTCCCGAGATCACCGCGATCGTGCACTCCTCCCAGTCGGATTGCTCGGGAAGATAGGCCGGGGAGGAATCGAGCGGGAGCGCGGCGAGCAGCGCGGCGAGCGCGGCGCCGCGGATCGCAAGCCGCGATGAGAGACCGATGAGAGAAGCTCGCTGCGTCACTTCGCCTCCGGCAGGCGGCCGATTCCCCACGATTCGATTCTAGACGCATTTGGCCGGCCTGAGAAGACAGCAGGCGCGCCGCAATCCCCTCAGGCCTCGACTGTTCCCTTCGCTCCGCCGTGTTCGCGTTCGCGGCGCGGGGCAACTGGAGCCGTCGAGATCCGGCCGCGTCAGATGGAGCGCTGGGGGCCCGGCGTTGCTCGCGCGAAGATTGCCGCACGAAGATTGCCGGCGTGCTCTCCCGGGCCTCCAAGTGGTAGAATCATATGGACGATCTCTCATCGCCTAGCATGGGCTATCTCGATTCGGGGGGTGCATGTCACGCAACCTGCTTCGGCTCCTGCTCCCGGGCATCCTCATGGTGCTCGCCATCCATCCCCACGCCCTCGGAAGAGGGTTCGTTCTCGAAGACTTCGAGTCGGGGCAGGTGGTCCTCCAGTCCTACAGCCCGACCGAGGATCGGGACCCGAACTCCTGGGAAGTGCAGAGCGGCGAGACCTATCCCGGCTCGACCTATGCCCTGCGCCTCTATGGCAACACATGGAAGTCGGAGTCGATCCCGCCCTACCCGATCGAGTCCGCCACGGTCCTTCAAGTCGCCATCTTCGTCGAGGATGTCGGAGAGATGCAGGCCTTCGGCATCGGCGATGGGACGAACGTGCTCCTCTACACCTTCGCGGGAACGCAGCTTCCGACGGCGACCCAGTGGGAGGTCACCTATCAAGGGGCCTTCCCCGTGGGAGTGTGGAACCTCTGCCTCCTTCCCGTCGGCAGGGACTGGAGGGCGCGATACGGCTACGACCCGCAGATCACGCGTCTGATCTACGTGAACGACAGGGACCAGACAACGCACGGCCGAACGATCTTCGACGAGATCATCGATGTCACGGAGGACCTTCCCGTCGCGCCGGATGTCGAGATCGTCCAGGGGCGGCAGGACGTCAGGCGGATCGCTCCGAAGCTCTTCCGCGTGGGGATCCAGTTCCACGCGCAGGTCTACGATCCCGACAGCCAGGCCTTCACCTACGCCTGGGACTTCGGAGACAGCAGCTTCAGCAGTCTGCCGGATCCGGCGCACGAGTTCCTCGTCCACTCCGACCATACCTATACCGTGAGCCTGGCGGTGAGGGACGACACCGGCCTCTGGGGAAGGGACAGCGCGCAGGTCCGCGTCGATCCGAGCGGGCCGGAGCCTCTGATCACCATGAACTTCGTCGGCGATGTCATGCTCGCAAGGCGCTACGACGACCCGGGCGGGCTGATCGACACCTACGGTCCGGAGCACATCTTCATCCCGACGCGCTCGATCTACGGGGACGCGGCCGACATCAACGTCTGCAATCTGGAGTGCCCGCTCACGGACGAGGGAACGCCGCATCCGACCAAGTCGTATGTCTTTCGCGGCCGTCCTTCCAACGTCGCCGGACTGACCTACGCGGGAATCGATCTCGTCTCGCTCGCGAACAATCACATCATCGACTACGGCGAGCGCGGCATGGAGGAGACGCAGGAGGTTCTCGACGCCGCGCGGATCCGCTGGTCGGGCGCGGGCGCGAACGAGTATCTCGCCATGCAGCCGGCCTTCTGGAGCGAGCGGGGCGTGGCTATCGCCTTTCTCGGGCAGTGCAACCGCGCCGGACGCGAGTACAACCAGCAGCCCTTCCTCGACGCGGCCGCCTCCAAGCCGGGCTTCGCCTATCTCACGGAAACGAACATCGCGGCGGCGATCGACTCCGTCCGCGCCCTCGCCGATCTCGTGGTCGCGCAGCTCCACGCGGGGATCGAGTACCAGACGGAGCCGGGGACGCTGATGCCGGGCGGCGGGGGGCCCGCTTCAGACGGGCTCGATTTCCCCCTGGACCGGCAGGCTGCCGCCCGGGCGGAGCCGCTCCTCGACGCAGCCGATCCCGTTGGGGCGGCGGCGGACGTTCAGTTCCTCACGCGCCCCTCGCTGACCGATCGGCAGCTCCGCTGGAGGGCGGTCGAGGAGGGAGCCGATCTTGTGATATGCCACCACCCCCACGTCCTGCAGGGATTCGAGGCATACCAGGATGTGTTGATCGCTCACAGCCTGGGCAATTTCGCTTTCGACCAGACCTTCGCCGAGACATTCCCGTCCGTCGTTCTCCACACGAGCTTCGACAAGGCGGGGTTCCGCTCCTTCACATTCCGTCCGGTGTTTGTCGATGACTGGATCCCCCGCCCGGCGACGGGCCGCCTGGGCAGGGAGATCCTCGATCGCATGGCCGACTACTCGCGCGAGCTGAACACGGTCGTCGGCGTGGATCCCTCCACGAGCGAAGGGACGATCTACCTCGACCCCGAGAGCGTGGTCTGGTCGCAGTCGGAGCCCGAGCGGTCGGTCGCCCTGACGGCGGAGGACGGCTGGCACGTCTCGCCTCCGATCGAACGCGCGGGCGCCGGCACGCTTTCCCGCATCCTCTCGATCGCAGGCGTCTCGGGAGACGTGGAGGTGCGAGTCGGGCGCGAGCTCCTCTGGCATGGGGATTTCGAGGAAGAGGGGGCGACCCTCTGGAACCTCAACAGCTCGGACGAAGTCTACGATTCGCAGGTCGTCCATCAGGGGCTACGATCGCTTCGGCTCCGTCGGGCCTCATCGAGCAGCGGGACCGCCCTCACGGACCTCGAGGCGTATCCCGCCCTCGAGAACAAGACGGAGTACTCCTTGGCCGGCTACATGCGAACCGAGAATGCCCGGGACGCCCTCTTCGCCGCGCGCTTCTATCGCGACCGCGGCACGAGCCTGCTCGGCACCTACGAGATCGACGATCCGGTCTCGGGAACGAGCGACTGGGCCTACTTCGCGAAGAACTTTCAGGTCCCGGCCGACGCGAGGTACTTCAATGTGCGCTGCCAGATGGATCGGCCGGCATCGGGCGAGGGTTTCTCCTGGTTCGAGGAGCTGCGCCTGGTCGAGTGGGAGGCCTGGCAGCCGGCGACGCTGCCGCTCGAGTTCCCATATCCGAACAACCAGCGTTTCATCCAGATCCGCGCCGCGTCCCCCTCGGCCTCGGCGACCGTCCGGTGGGAGGAGCGTTTGGCGCAGCCGACGCCGTCCGCCCTCGCTGAGTGGGACGGCGGCCTGCCGCGCGACCGCGGCATCAGGATCGAGTCGATCCGGCCCAATCCGCTGCGGGACCGCGCCTCGATCGAATACCTCCTCGCGCAGGCGGGCAGGGTCCGGCTCGAGGTTTTCGATCTGGGCGGCAGGCGGGTCGGCATGATGGAAGCATCGTCGGTGCCGGCCGGGCGCCACCGGATGGAGTGGGACGCGCGCGGCCTGCCCTCGGGACTCTACTTCTGCCGCATCCGCTCGGCGGGGGAGGACGGGCTGGCGAAGGTCATCGTTCTCCGATGACCATCCGGCTTCGGTCTGCGACACTCGCGGATGTCTCGGCGGGATCCGGGATGATGAGGGGATTCTTCATGCGATTCGCGATGGGCTCATTCGCGCTCGGTCTGATCGCGCTCTGCGCTCTTCTCGCGTGCGGTTGCACCACGCGCATCGAGACGCCGGCCATGGCTGCCGATTCCACGGTCGTCTTCACCGGCAAGAAGCAGGGGGATGTCGAGGTCTCGATCACGCTCGCCTCGAAGGCGAAGGTGAGCAAGAAGACGGGCAAGCGCCTCGGAGTCGCCCGCGTCTTCGACATCGGCCAGGACGAGAAGGTCCACGCCTTCGTCGATGTCGCCAATCCCGAGGCGCGCGGGGCGCGTCCCCTGAGTTTCCACCTTGTCTGGCTCGATCCCGATCGGGACCTCATCTTCAAGCGGAGGATCGAGTATCTGTCCGCCGACTCATCAGCGTCCCTGTCGAGCGCCCTCTCGATCCCGAAGGGAAAGCGTGTCCCCGGCGAGTACTCCTTCCAGGTCTATCTCTTCCGGGAGTTGATCGCCGAGAAGGGCTTCACCCTGCGCGGCGAGGCGATCGAGGTTCAGAAGGAGGATTCCGGCTCGGGCGGGGGGATCTAGATCATCTGGATGATCCAGTTGTCGCTCCGTTGCTTGATCCTCCCGAACCAGACGCAGATCGGAATCATCACGAGAAGGAGCGCGACCCACCCGAGAAGCGTGCCTCCGACGTCCAGCTGAAGGTAGTAGAGCCCCAGCCGCTTCGAGACGACCCCCAGGATCGCGATGTGCATCGCGTAGAAGAAGAGGGCGACACGGCCGTAGATCGCCAGCGGCTTGAGCAGGGCGGGCACGGCGCGGCCGATCAGGTCGAGAACGGCGGCGGTCGAGATCACGGCCCCGAAGAACCAGAGATTGTGGAAGAGGCTGGGGGGGTACTTCGGATCGAGGAAGAACGAGATGGTGCCGAGGCGATCGAAGGGAAGCAGGTTTCCGTATCCCCTTCCCATGCGGAGCGCGATGGCCACGGCGAAACTGGCCGCGGCGATGACGAGAGTCCAGCCGACCCGCCGCCTTGTCGTCGTCCAGTCCTTCAGCCATCCGACGCCGATCACCGATCCCAGCGTCGCCAGCGCGAACCAGGGCAGGACCGGGTACTTGTTGAAGTCCCCCGCGTCGATGAAGGTCTGCATGAGTGCCTCCTGCCAGGGATTCTTCGGGTCGTAAGGGATCTTGAGCAGGAAGGGATGGACGATGAGGACGCCGAGTCCGATCGCCAGCCTGATCCCCCAGCGCGCGTTCACGAAGAGGGCGAGGAGGCACATCGAGAGCCCGATGCAGGCGATGATCCCGATGTGCGCCGGCCTGAAGCTGGCGAACCCTCCCCAGGACGAGTTCACCCAGGTGATCTGCAGGAGAACGAGGAAGAGCCCGCGCTTGATGAAGTACCACTTGGCCTGCCACTCGCTCAGGCCCGCCTTGCGGCGGTTCTGGTAGGCGAGCCAGATCATCGCGCCGGTCAGGATCAGGAATCCGGGGGCGCACAGGTAGCTGGAGTAGCGGATCAGGAACTGGGCGAGTCCGGGAAACAGGGGGTCCAGCGGGTCGAACGATATCCAGAGGGTGTTGAAGTAGGTGGACGCGTGATCGAGCGCCATCAGGGCTATGATGAGGCCGCGGAAATGGTCGATGAAGGGGAACCTCGACTTCCCACCCACGCATCCTCCCCCGAGACCGGCATGTCTCGTGGCCCGGCGGCGGACTCCGGCATCGCGCCTCCGGACCAAGCCCGTTGCGGCGGATGATCTCACGCTGAGCACGGTAGACGCAAGGCGATCCGGCTTTCCCCCGGGGCGGCCGGTGCTGTATTCTCCCCCCGTGGGTCCCTGACGGATGGGTGGGGCCGCTGTAGGGTGGGGAGACGGACACTCGCCGATCCTCGCACGACAACCCGACAACCCGACAACCTGACGATTCGCTGAGGGGTTCGCATTGATGATCGGTCCGGCATCGTGGTCAGCGGTTCTCGTTGTCTGCACGGTTCTCGCGGCGCCGCAGGGGGGAGCCCGCGAGATCCCATCCGGCGACGCGGCGTCGCCGGCGTCGCGATGGCGGTCGGATCTCCTCGCCCAGGCCGCCGCGCCCGGAGCGGAAGACGCGGCGTCGAAGCCCAGATCCAGGCCCTCGAAGCGCAGGGCGAAGAAGAAGCCGATCGTCACCATCTCGGGAAGCGCGGATTTCCAGTTCATCTACGACGACAACATCCTGCGGATGTCGGACGACACGATCGACAGGTTCGTCGGCGGCATCGAGCCCGAGCGCTACAAGATCGAGACCTACGACGACCTGATCCTGAGCCCCCGACTGAGCTGCACGGCGGGCCGTCCCCTCCTCGGCAAGAAGCCGACGACGCTCCGGTTCGGCTACATCCGGTGGGAGTACGCCCGCAACCCGATCAAGAACAACGAGGCTTACTCGGTGCGGCTGCGGCAGCCCTTCTTTGCGCAGGACTTCCTGGAGGCGAGCTACACCTATGCCCCCCCCTCTTACATCCGGCACTACTCGAGCCGGCCGCCGTTCGTCTCGCGGACCGTCCCGATGGAACCGACGCCGTTCAAGCTCACGAGGAATGCCTTCTTGCTCGGGTATTCCCATCGGTTGACCAAGAAGATCAACGTCCGCGTCGACGGAGGGCGGACCCTCCGCTACTACAACCGTCCCTTCATGGACAGCGACAACGCCGAGTGGGGCGCCGCCGGCATCGGCTCGGTGACGGTTTCGAAGTCCTTCAAGCTCGACGGCAAATACGCATACAGCGTGGTGGACGCCAGGGGCTACGACCAGGTCGGGGAGACGAAGGCCGACTCCGACAACGGGGACGGGTCGTACGAGCGGGATCTCTACGAGATGACCGTCGGCTACAAGCCGTCGGGCCGCTTCAAGTTCATCGCGTCGTGCGAGATCATGGGCCAGCACCAGATCTACTACTACACGGGCGACAAGACGCCCTGGGAAGATGCCCTCCACACCGGCAGGAAAGACAAGGTCTACGCGACGGAGATCACCGCGGGGACCAAGCCGGTATACGGTCCGATGAGCCTGGTCGCGGGATGGCGCTATTCCCGCCGCACGACTTCACTGCCGGCGTCCGTCGTGGCGGAGGACGCCGAGGAGAAGGCATACAAGGACAACAGGGTCTGGGTCGGCGCGACCTACCCATTCTGAGCAGCTGCGCGGTCCGATCGCGGGCCGCGGGATCAGGAGTCGACAGATGCGATATGACCGACGGCGGAAGGCGACATGGGCGAGGGGAGTTCTCCTCCTGATCGTGGGGGCGGGCGCCCTCAATGGCTGCGGAGAGCAGGATCTCTATGAGCCGCCTCAGTCTCCCATACAGGTGATCGGGCGACTCGCGCTGCCCAGCGTGGTCGAGGATGTGGACGCGCTCGGGAGCCACGCCTACCTCGCGGGAGGGCAGGCGGGCCTCTATGTCGCGGATCTTCGGGACCCAGCGGCGCCGGCCATGGTCAGCATCACGCGGCCGACCAAGTACGGCTACGCCATCCGGGCGGTCGGCACCCCCTCGCATGGCAGCGTGGTCAACATCGCCTTCCTGGTCGAGGGAACAGAAGGGATCACCTCCTACAACATAAGCGATCCCGCGAACGTGACCTCGCTGGAGCAGGGGAGCGACGCTCGCGACGCCGAGAACATGGTGATCGAGATGT
>VGJL01000119.1 GCA_016867495.1 Candidatus Eisenbacteria bacterium
AGGCGGCGGAGAAGAAGCGCGCGGATCTCGGCGAGCGGGGACGCGAGATCGATGTCCGGCTGCTCCAGATCGAGAAGCTCCTCGACGAGCGCCGCGGCGAGCGCGACTCGATCCAGACGGCGCTCGCCGAGCAGGATCACGAGCTGCGCGAGCTGAGGCGCAACCTCGACGGTTTGAGTGAACGCCTCCA
The DNA here is from genome assembly GCA_016867495.1 of Candidatus Eisenbacteria bacterium. NCBI lineage: Bacteria > Candidatus Eiseniibacteriota > Candidatus Eiseniibacteriota bacterium. The sequence goes on from VGJL01000119.1 coordinate 191, forward strand.
CTCGGACCAGGTGCGCGAGGTCGAGATCCGCTCCGAGATGGAGAAGCTTCGAGAACGGATCTACCAGGAGTTCAAGTGCGACATCGCGGAGGAGGCGGAGAAACGCGCGGCGGCAGAATCCGAAGCGGCGGCGGAGGAGACGGGACCGGACGCCGGCCGGAGTGGGGAAGGCGACACCGAGGCGGGCGGACAAGATGCAGATGAGCTCGAGCGGATTGCCGGCCTGAGGCAGAAGCTCCTCGCGCTCGGGCCGGTCAACTTCGTGGCCGCCGAGGAGTACTCCACGCAGAAGGAAAGGCTCCTCTTCCACCGCCGCCAGCAAGAGGACCTGCTCAAGGCGCGATCCGATCTCCTCCAGGCGATCCAGAGGATCAACGAGACGGCCGGGTCGATGTTCAGGGAGACATTCGAGAAGGCCCGCGGGCACTTCCGCAGCACTTTCGAGTTCCTCTTCCCGGGCGGGGAGGCGGACGTGACCCTGGCCGGCGACGATCCCCTGGAGGCGGGAATCGAGATCACCGCCAGGCCCCGTGGGAAGAAGCTCGAGGCGATCCGGCTGCTCTCGACGGGCGAGCGCGCGTTGACGGCGATCGCCCTGCTCTTCGGCCTCTACCTCGTGAAACCGAGCCCGTTCTGCGTTCTGGACGAGCTCGACGCTCCGCTCGATGACGCCAACATCCGACGGTTCGTGACCCTCCTGCGTCACTTCAGCGAGAGGACCCAGTTCGTGGTGATCACGCACAACAAGAGGACGATGGAGGCGGCCGACCGCCTCTACGGCGTCACCATGCAGCAGGTCGGAGTCTCGAAGATCGTCTCGGTCCGGCTCGGGGAGGGGGAAGGGATGCTCGAGCCGATTATCACCGAGGCGGGCGTCGCATCGTCCACAGCCGCGGGGGAGGCCTAGCTTGGGACCGGCCGCCGAGCGCGTGCGCGGCCCAATCGCATGGGAAGCAAGCTCGCTGCCTTGAGGAATCTCCTCGGATCCGAGGAGAAGGAGATGCCCTTCCTGGAGCATCTCGAGGAGCTGCGCCGCGTCCTTCTGAGGATCGTCGGCCTCCTACTCCTGAGCACGATCGCGGCATACGTCTTTTCCGGCAGGGTCCTTGACACGATCGTGAAGCAGACGATCGAGCATGCCACGTTCTTGAAGCCTCTGGAGGCCTTCAACGCGCGGCTGAAGGTCGCCTTCATCCTGGGGCTTCTCGCCTCGCTCCCCGTGGTCCTGTGGCAGATCTGGGGCTTCGTTGTTCCGGGGCTCCTCCGCCGGGAGAGGCGGATCGTCGGGCCGTTGGTCCTGTGGTCCGCGATCCTCTTCTACGGTGGGGTCGCCTTCTCCTATCTGGTCCTGACGCCGACGATGCTCGGGCTCCTCGTCGGGTTCGGAACGGAGTTGGTGCGGCCGCAGATCGCCGTCGGAGCGCTCCTCGACTTCGTCGTGAGCATGGCCATGGCATGCGGCCTTCTCTTTCAGCTTCCGCTCGTGGTCGCCGTCCTGAGCTTGATCGGCGTGCTGAGCCCCACGTTTCTCATGCGCCGATGGAGGCACGCGGTCGTGGCGATCTTCGTCATCACGGCGGCCGTGACGCCAGGGGACGGACCGTCGCAGATCATCCTCGCGGCCCCTGTGCTGGTCCTCTACTTCGCGAGCATCCTAGTGGCGCGGGCCATCTGGAAAGGGAAGTCGGCGGAGGCGGCGGCCCCGGCCGCCGGCGCAGAAGGAGGGAGTCATCTTGGCGGGTAGGGAATGGCTGCTGGCCGTCGATGTGGGCAACACGCAGGTCGTGCTGGGCGTCCTCGAGAACAGGGAACTGCGCGCGCTTCACAGGCTGACTTCGCAGGTCCACCGGACCGCGGACGAGTTGTGCCCTCTGTTGACTACGCTGCTGAGGCCGTTTCTCGCGGATCTCATGAGGAGCCGGCGCGCGGTCATCGCATCGGTCGTCCCGACATTGACGGCCGCCTATGAGGATCTGGCAGTGCGGCTGCTGCGGGCGCGTCCGATCCTCGTCTCCTCCCGCCTTCCGCTGGGGCTGCGTCTTGCGGTTCCGGATCCGACGTCTGTCGGCGCAGATCGGATCGCCAACGCCGTGGGCGTCGCCGCTGGCTACCGGCTTCCGGCGATCGTCGTCGACATGGGCACGGCGACCACCTTCGATCTCGTCCTGCCAGGTCCGCGCTATGCGGGAGGGGTGATCGCGCCGGGGGTCGCATCGAGCGCCGAGGAGCTCTTTCGGCGGGCCGCGCGCCTGGCCAAGGTGGAGTTGCGGGCGCCTGCCAGAGTGGTCGGCCGGACGACTGAAGCCAGCCTCCAGTCGGGCATCATCTACGGCGCGGCCGGACAGATCGATGGGATTGTAGGCCGGATCCGAAGGGAGATGCGCCTCCGGCCGACGGTCGTCGCCACGGGAGGCCTTGCCACCGTCATCGGACCGATCTGCTCGAGCATCCAATCCGTCGATCCGGGACTCACGCTCCGCGGCCTCGCTCTCATCGACGAGCGGGCGCGCCGGCGAGGTCCCGCGCGGCGAAAATCGCCTTGAGGAACCGCCCTCATGCTCCCTAGAATCGTCTCCTGACCAGCGGCCGTCAGGGCCTGTCATCGTTCATCTTGGACGCTCGCTCAGAGCATCCGCTCGGCACGAGCTGTCGCGGGCGTGGTGGAGGAGCCGGGGCAGAGTCCGGAATCGATCGGAGACGGCGTCATCCAGTGATCCCCGGCGGGGGGCAGGAAGGGAGGGGCGATGGCCAAGATGCTCAAGTTCGACGCCCAGGCGCGTGAGGCGCTCCGCAACGGGGTCGAGCAGATCGCGAGCGCCGTCCGTGTGACTCTGGGCCCCAAGGGACGCAATGTGGTCCTCGACAAGAAGTGGGGCAGCCCGGTGATCACGAACGACGGAGTGACGATCGCGAAGGACGTCGAGCTCAAGGACGCCTACGAGAACATGGGCGCCCAGCTCCTCCGCGAGGTCGCCCAGAAGACGCAGGACGTGGCGGGAGACGGCACGACGACGGCGACGATTCTGGCTCACTCCATCGTGGTCCAGGGCCTCAAGGCGGTGACCGCCGGCGGGAATCCGATGCAGATCAAGCGCGGGATCGCGGTGGCGGTCGAGAGGGTCGTGGCCGACCTCAGGAGGCAATCGAAGACGATCCAGACGCGGGAGGAGATTGCGCAGGTCGCGACCGTGAGCGCCAACACCGATGCCGTGATCGGAGGCCTGATCGCCGACGCGATGACCAAGGTGGGGCGCGAAGGCGTCATCACCGTCGAGGAGGCGAAGGGAACGGAGACGACCCTCGATGTGGTCGAGGGGATGCGGTTCGATCGAGGTTACATCTCTCCCTACTTCGTGACCGACGCCGAGAAGATGGAGGCTGTCCTCGAGGACGCTCAGATCCTGATCTGCGACAGGAAGATCGGCAACATCAAGGATCTCCTGCCGCCCTTGGAGAAGATCGCTCGCGCGGGGCGGCCGATCCTGATCATAGCCGATGAGATGGAGGGCGAGGCGCTGGCGACGCTAGTCGTCAATCGCCTGCGCGGGACGCTGGACTGCTGCGCGGTGAAGACGCCAGGCTTCGGAGACCGCAGGAAGGCGATGCTCGAGGATCTCGCGATCCTGACCGGCGGCAAGGTCATCTCGGAGGATGTCGGGATCAAGCTCGAGAGTGTCGAGCTTGACGACCTGGGGCGGGCGAAGAGAGTCGTGGCCGACAAGGACAACACGACCGTCGTCGGCGGCTCGGGGGCGCGCGAGGCGATCGACGAGCGGTGCAGGCAGATCCGCAAGCAGATCGAGGCGACGACCTCGGATTACGACCGCGAGAAGTTGCAGGAGAGGCTCGCGAGGCTGTCGGGCGGGGTCGCCGTCATCCGCGTCGGGGCGATGACCGAGATCGAGATGAAGGAGCGCAAGGGACGCGTCGAGGATGCCGTCTCCGCGACAAGGGCCGCCGTGGAGGAGGGGATTGTCCCCGGAGGGGGAACCGCTTTTCTTAGAGCCCTCAAGTCGCTCGAGAAGCCCGGCGCGCTCGGTCGCGACGAAAAGCTCGGGATCGAGATCGTGCGTCGCGCGCTCATGGAGCCGACCGTCACGATTGCGGCCAACGCCGGCCTCGAGGGGGGCACGATCGCGGCGCGCGTGATGGAGCAGGAAGGCGCCTTCGGATTCAACGCGGAGACCGGGCAGATCGAAGACCTGCTGAAGGCCGGGATCGTCGATCCGACGAAGGTCGCGCGCACCGCGCTCGAAAACGCGGCCTCGATCGGCGGACTCATCCTGACGACGGAAACCCTGGTCGCCGACAAGCCAGAGCCGCCCGAGAAGAAGGGGAAGCCGGAGGGACCGTAGGCCGTTTGGGCGTCAACGAGAGGCTCGTCTCTCGTCTCCGCCCGGCCCAAGCCCCGGAGGGTCTCGATGGATGTGATCCGCTTGCACGACGTCACCGTCTTCCCTCGCCTCGGTGTCGCCGAGATCGAGAAGGAGTGGGTTCAGAAGGTCACCCTGGATGTGGAGCTTCACCTGGACCTCTCCCCGGCAGTCTCCTCGGACGACGTCGCCCGGACCGTCGACTACGAGAAGATCTACGGGCGCATACGGGAGGTGGCCCATTCGCGGAAGTACCACCTGATCGAGTCGCTGGCGGGGGAGATCGCGGAGACGATTCTCAGCGAGTTCTCGGTCGGCAGGACGGTGGTGCGGGTAAGGAAGACGAATCTCCCCTTCGATGCGAACCTGAGCTGCGTCGAGGTCGAACTGGAGCGCGCCAGGGAGTGAGGGCGTTCGTAGGAGTCGGATCCAACTTGGGCGACCGCGCCGCGACCCTCTGCCACGCCCTCCAGGCCCTTCGCGCCCTCGCCGCGACGGGAAGCCTGCGCGCAAGCCATGTCTATGAGACCCGGCCCTGGGGGCTCCGCGAGCAGCCCGATTTCCTGAACGCGGTCGCGGTCTTCGACACGGAACTCGACGGGCTGACCCTCCTGGCGGCGCTGGGGGAGATGGAGAGAGCCGCCGGGAGGAGCGCTCCGGAGCGGCCCTGGGGACCGCGAACCCTCGACCTCGACATCCTGGACCTGGACGGGCGCGTCGTCGCGGACTCCGCGCTGACCCTTCCGCATCCGAGGATCGCGGAGCGGGCCTTCGTGCTGGTTCCTCTATGCGAGCTGGATCCCGACTGGAGGGACCCGTTGACAGGACGGACGGCGGCCGAGATGCTGGTCGCGTTGGATCCCGACCCATCCGAGGTTCGGCCGGTCGGGCGCTGTGATCCCGAGGAGGGACGATTCCTTGCAGGAGAGGCAGGACCCGAGCTTCCTCGCGATTGAGGGAGTCATCGGCGTCGGCAAGAGCACGCTCGCCAGACGGATCGCCGAGAGAATGAACGCGCGCCTCGTCCTCGAGGAGGTCGAGGAGAACCCCTTCCTGGACTCGTTCTATCGGGATCGCCGGCGTTACGCATTCTCGTGCCAGCTCTTCTTCCTTCTGTCGCGGTTCCGGCAGCAACGAGCCCTCGGTCAGGTCGATCTCTTCGACACGCGGATCGTCTGCGACTACATGTTCCGCAAGGACAGGATCTTCGCCACGTTGAACCTCGACGAGGATGAGATGGCCCTCTACGACCAAATCCTCCCCCTGCTCGAGCGAGAGCTGCCGCGTCCAGACCGCGTCGTCTACCTGCAGGCGAGCTTGGAAACGCTGCTGAAGAGAATCGAGAAGAGGGGTCGAGCCTTCGAGAGAGGGATCGATCCCGAGTACCTCAGGGAGCTCGGGGAGGCTTACAACCGCTTCTTTTTCCACTACGAGGAAGCTCCCCTGCTCGTTGTCAACACGGACGCGATCGACATCGTCGCGAGCCCTCAGGATTTCGATGACCTCCTGAACCAGATCCGCGGGCTGACGAAGGGAACTCTCTACTACACACCGCTGGGAGATTGAGATGAGCGAGCGAGAGCGGCTGAACGTCCAGAGCATCCGCGCCTGCAAGGGACGCAAGCGGATCAAGGTGCTGACCTGCTATGACTATCCGACCGCGCGGATCCTCGACCGCTCAGGCGTGGATGTCCTTCTCGTGGGAGACAGCCTGGGCAATGTCGTCCTCGGGTACCCGAACACCATCCCCGTGACGCTCGAGGAGATGATCCACCATGCCAAGGCCGTCATGCGCGCCGGTCCGCGCGCGCTCGTCGTGGTCGACATGCCTTTCGGCTCCTTCCAGGTGGGCCCCGCGCAGACCATGGAATCGTGTGTCCGCGTGCTCAAGGAGACGGGAGCCGACGCCGTCAAGCTGGAGGGGGGCAGGAGGAACGAGGAGTCGATCAGGGCGCTGACGGCCTCCGGCATCCCCGTCATGGGGCATCTCGGTCTGACGCCGCAGTCGGTGCTGCAATTCGGCGGCTATCGCGTGCAGGGCAGGGGGGACGATGGGACGCGCCTGATCGAAGAGGCGAAGCTCCTGGAGGATGCCGGCTGCTTCTCGATCGTTCTGGAGAGCGTCCCCGCCGCGCTCTCCCCGCGCGTCTCCGAGAGCGTGCGGATCCCGACGATCGGAATCGGCGCGGGGCCCGGCTGCGACGGACAGGTCCTCGTCCTTCACGACATGCTCGGCCTCTATGAGGGGTTCCGGCCCCGGTTCGTCAAGCGCTATGCGGAGCTCGCCGCCGTGATCGAGGAAGCGGTGAGACTCTACTGCGGCGAGGTCGAGAGAGGGGACTTCCCGGGCCCCGAGCACTCCTTCGGGGAGGGGAAGCAGACATGATCATCGCCCGGCGGGCGGAGGATGCGCGCGCTGTGTGCCGCAGGTGGAGGGCGGCCGGGGAGAAGATCGGATTCGTCCCGACGATGGGCGCTCTCCACGCGGGCCACAGGGCTCTCCTGGCGCGTGCGCGGCGCGAGTGCGATCGCCTGGTGGCGAGCATCTTCGTCAACCCCCTCCAGTTCGGGCCGCGGGAGGACTTCACCCGCTACCCCCGTCCCATCCGCCGGGACATGGCCATGCTCGCCGCGGAAGGCGCCGACCTTCTCTACCGGCCCCGCGTGGAGGCTCTCTATCCGGAGCAGTTCGAGACCGTGATCTCGGTCTTGCGCTCGAGCAGGCCTCTCGAGGGAGCCTCGCGGCCTGGGCACTTCGACGGCGTCACGACCGTGGTCGCGAAACTCCTCGGCGCGGTCGAGCCGGATCTCCTCTATCTCGGACAGAAGGACGCGCAGCAGGCGATCGTGATCGTCCGGATGGTCCGCGATCTCGACCTGGGCGTCCGCGTCGTCGTCTGTCCCACCGTCCGGGAGAGCGACGGGTTGGCCCTCTCGAGCCGCAACGGCTATCTCACCCCGCGCCAGCGCGCCTGGGCGCCCCGTCTCTACCGCGCGCTCAAGGCTGTGGCCGGCGCCCTCAGGAGCGGCGAGATCGAGAGCGCCAGCGACTCGGAGGCGTTGCTGCGCACGCTCCTCGACTCGGGCCCGGGCAAGCTCGACTACGCGGCCGTCAGGGACGCGCGGACTCTCGCGGCCCCCGGTCCGGGGGGACCGTGGCTCCTCGCCGTGGCCTACCGGCTGGGCTCCACGCGGCTGATCGACAATGTGGCGGTTCGCCCGGCGGCGAAGGGCCGCGGCGGCTTCGGGCGGAAGA
>VGJL01000120.1 GCA_016867495.1 Candidatus Eisenbacteria bacterium
CGTCGTGATCTTCGTCCTCAACAACGATGGGGGCGGGATCTTCTCTCACTTGCCGATCGCCGCCCATCGCGATCTCTGCGAGAGGCTCTTCCACGCGCCGCACGGCCATTCCATGGAGGGCGCCGCCGCGCTTCACGGCCTCTCCTACGCGCGGGCGCAAGGCCGGGGCGAGGCTGCGGAGGCGGTCGCGCGCGGACTCCGGGGCGCGGGGACGAGGATCGTGGAGCTTCGCACGGATGCCGCGGCCTCCGCGATCGAGCACAGAGAGACGATGGAGCGGATCGCGCGCGAGATCGCGCGACGGCTCGCGGCGCGCGCCGAGGGGAGCGCCGCGGGGAGCGGCGCCGCGGAGGGATCTTGATCGAGCGGCGCGTCACAGCGGCGGGGCTTCGCTGGCGCGTGCGCGAGACGGGGGTCGATTCCGGCCGGACGCTCCTGTTGCTGCACGGGTTCGCGGGAGAGGCGTCCTACTGGGACTACCCGGCGTCCCTGCTCGCGGGGCGCCTCTGCGTCGCGCCCGATCTTCCGGGGCATGGAGGGACCGACCCGCCGATCCCGCCCGAGCGGTGGCGCATGGACAGATTGGCCGATGCGATGCTCCTTCTGCTCGATGCGTTGTCGATCGAGAGGGTCGATCTCGTCGGGTACTCGATGGGTGGACGGGCGGCGGTCCACCTCGCCTGCAGCGCGCCTGGCAGGATCGGCTCGCTGACATTGGTCGGCGCTTCGGCCGGGATCGCCGATCCGAAGGAGAGGCGCGAGCGCCTCGCTCAGGATGAGGAGCTGGCATCGCTTCTCGAGCGAGAGGGGATCGAGGCTTTCGTGGCGAGGTGGGAAGCCCTTCCCCTCTTCGAGAGCCAGAGGAGATTGCCGGAGGAGGTTCTCTCGCGGACGCGCCGCATGCGCCTCGCGCAGGATCCTCGCGCCCTTGCCGCGGCCCTGCGCGCGTTCGGGACCGGGTCCCTGGAGCCGCTTTACGACCGGATCGCGGATCTGCCGATGCGTGTCCTCCTGGTCGCCGGGGAAGAGGACGCGAAGTTCGTCGCCATCGCCCGGTCGCTCGCTCTCGCCATGCCCCGCGCTCGCGCGGAGGTCGTGCCCCACGCGGGCCACTCCGTCCCCTTGGAGCGGCCGGAGGCCTTCGCGGGGCTGCTCGAGTCGTTTCTCTCCCGAGCATCGATGGAAGGAGGAATCGGATCGTGAACGAATCGGCCGAGGTCCGCTGGGAATCCGCCGGGACCCATGAGGATATCCGCTACGAGAAGTCCGGAGGGATCGCGAAGCTCACGATCAACCGTCCGGAGGTGCGAAACGCCTTCCGACCGGCGACCCTCTTCGAGCTCGCATCGGCGCTGGCCGACGCGCGGGACGATCCCTCGATCGGCGTTGTGATCCTCACCGGCGCCGGCGATGAGGCGTTCTGCTCCGGGGGCGATCAGAGAGTCCGCGGCGATCAGGGCTATGTCGGAAAGGACGGCGTGCCCCGCCTGAACGTCCTCGATCTGCAGAAGCAGATCCGCTCGCTGCCCAAGCCGGTCATCGCGATGGTCAAGGGGTACGCGATCGGCGGAGGCCACGTCCTCCATCTGGTCTGCGATCTCACCATCGCCGCCGACAACGCCCGCTTCGGACAGACGGGCCCCAAGGTGGGGAGCTTCGACGGCGGATTCGGCGCCTCGATCCTCTCCGACCTGGTCGGCCCGAAGAAGGCGAAGGAGATCTGGTTCCTCTGCCGCCAGTACGACGCCAAGGAGGCGCTGGCCATGGGGCTCGTCAACGCGGTCGTCCCGCTCGCCGAGGTCGAGAGGGAGACGCTCCGCTGGTGCCGGGAGATCCTCGAGCGCAGCCCGATGGCGATCCGGGTCTTGAAATCCGCCTTCAACGCGCGAACCGACGGCGAGGCGGGGCTGCAGGAGCTGGCCGGCAACGCGACGCTCCTCTACTACATGACCGAAGAAGCGCGGGAGGGGCGAGACGCGTACGTCGAGAAGAGGAAGCCGGACTTCTCGCGCTTCCCGAGACTGCCGTAGGGAGCCCGGGAGGGGCGCGATGCCGGCGGGCCTGCGGACCTGGATTCTGGCGGCGCGACCGCGGACCCTGAGCGCCGCGGTCGTCCCGGTTCTCGTGGGAACGGCCCTCGCGGTCGAGAGGAACGCCTTTCGCGCGCTGCCGGCGATCGCCGCTCTCGTCGGGGCGATCGCGATCCAGATCGGGACCAACTTCGCCAACGACTACTCCGACGCCGTCCGGGGGACGGACAGCGAGCGGCGCGGCCCGACGCGCGTGACGCAGGCCGGTCTCGTGACCGAGCGGGCGATGCGCGCGGCCATCGCGATCGCCTTCGGCGTCTCCGTCCTGTGCGGCGTCTACCTCGTGGGAGTCGGGGGCTGGCCCATTCTCGTCCTCGGCATCCTCTCGATCGTCTCGGGGCTCGCCTACACGGGAGGCCCCTACCCGCTCGGCTACCACGGCCTCGGGGAGGTCTTCGTTCTCGCCTTCTTCGGACTCGGCGCCGTCGCGGGCACCTACTACGTCCAGGCGGGCCACCTGATCCTCCCGGCGATCCTTCTCTCGGCGCCTGTCGGCCTCTTCTCGGTGGCCATCCTGGTCGCGAACAACTTGAGAGACATCGAGACCGACCGGCGGGCGGGAAAGATGACGCTGGCGGCGCGATTCGGCCATCGCTTCGGGGCCGCGGAGTATGCCGCGGCCCTGCTGCTCGCCTACCTCACGCCGGCCGCCCTGGCGATCGCGCGCGCCCTCCCCGCCGGATCCCTTCTCTGTCTGCTGTCCCTCCCCCTCGCGATTCCTCTCCTGCGCATCGCCCATCGCGCCGACGCGACTCTGGCCGAGCATCTTCGCCTCCTGGCGGGGACTTCGCGCCTCTTCTTGGTTTTCGGTCTCCTCCTCGGCGCCGGCCTCCTGCTTGACGCCGGTCTTCTGCTGTGAGGAGAGGATGAAGGCGCGGATCCAGGCTCGCCCATATCGTCTCGCGCTCTCGCGGCCCCTCGCGACGGCGGCGGGGGTCATTGCCGAGCGGCGGGGATTCTGGATCCTGGCAGAGGACGAGGAGGGCCGGACGGGTCTCGGAGAGGCGGCTCCTCTCCCCCGCTTCGGAACGGAGACGGTGGAGGAGGCGGCGAGATTTCTCGCGGGGCTATCCGGCTGGCGGACGATCGAGCACGACCTGACGGCGGCGCCACTCTCCTCGCGCGCGGGGCTGGACCTGGCGCGTCTCGATCTGGAGGCGCAGCGCGCGGGGGTATCGCTCGCCGATCATCTGAGCCCCCGCTCGAAGAGGACGGTGAGCGTGAACGCGCTTCTCCGGACGGAGGAACCGGAGGATCTCGCGGCGGAGGCGGCCGACGCCGCGGCTCTCGGCTACGGCACGCTGAAGATGAAGATCGGCGCGCGCGAGCCGGCGGACGACGCGCGTCGCTTCGCGGCCGTCCGGAGGCGGCTCGGTCCGGGCATTCGACTGCGCGCCGACGCGAACCGCGCGTGGGAGGCCGAGACAGCCCTTCATGCGCTGCGGCTCCTCGAGCCGTTCGGACTCGAGTTCGTCGAGGAGCCGGCGAGGGCCGGCATCGAGGCGATCGCGCGCGTCTCCCCCGTTCCGATCTGCGCCGACGAGTCGGTCTGCTCGATCGAGACGGGCCGCAGATTGATCACGGAGCGATCGGTCCCATTCCTGTCGCTCAAGCCCTCTCTCATCGGCGGGATCTCGGCCGCGCGGCGCCTCGCGGAGGAGGCGCATGAGGCCGGGATCGGCGTGGTCATCACATCGGCGCTCGACACTTCGGTCGGCGTCGCCGGGGCCCTTCACCTGGCCGCCTCCCTCCCCTGGCTCGACCGCGCGTGCGGCCTCGCGACCGCGGGCCTGCTCGCGGGCGATCCGGCCGAGGGGCTGGAAGCGCCTTCCGAAGGTTTCCTGCGCGTTCCCCAAGGGCCGGGACTCGGCGTGCGGTTGGGGACTCGATGAGCTCGACGCCCAGGGCGCCCGCGATCGCCTGGCGCGGACGGGAGATCGCGCGCGCGCAACTGGAGGAAGAGGTCCTCGCCGTCGCGCGCAGGCTCCTCGCCCTGGGCGTGAGACCGGGCGATCGCGTCGGGATGCTGGCGCCGGGTTCGATCGACTGGGCCCTCCTCGCGCACGCCATTCCCCGGATCGGCGCCGTGCTGGTCCCCCTCCATGCTCGCCTCGCCCAGGAGGAGGTCTCCCGGCAGATCGGGGAAGCGAATCTCTCGCTCCTGTTGCACGGCGGCGAAGCGGATCTGGATGACGCGACCCTTCTCTCCATCAACGTCGAGGACTTTCGAGCGATCGCCCCCTCGGCCGCTATCCCTCCGCAAGATCTCGATCCGGAGAGGGTCTCCACGATCCTCTTCACGTCGGGAAGCTCCGGCAGGCCGAGAGGGGTGATGCTCACCCGGCGCAACCATCTCGTCTCCGCGGCGGCGTCGTCCCGCGTTCTCGGACTCGGCCCCGAAGACCGGTGGCTCTGCTGTCTGCCCCTCTATCACGTGGGCGGACTGAACATCCTCTATCGCTGCCTGCAGGCGGGGGCGTCCGTGCTCCTCCACGACTCGTTCGATCCCGCGCAGGCCAACCGCGCGATCGACCGAGAGGGAGTCACCCTCGTCTCTCTGGTCTCGGTCATGCTGAGGCGGATGCTCGAGGAGAGGCGCGGACGGCCGTTCCCTCCGGCGCTGCGCGCGATCCTGGTCGGCGGCGGGCCGGTCGAGGACGGGCTGATCGACGCCTGCCCGCAGGCGCTTGCGACCTACGGCCTCACGGAGACCTGCTCCCATGTGACGCTCGTCCGTCCCGGCTCGGGCACGGCCGAGCGGCACAGCGCGGGCCCGCCCCTTCCGGGGATCGATGTCCGGATCGTCGATGACGGTGGCGCGGCTCTTCCCGCAGGATCTCCGGGCGCGATCGAGGTCCGGGGACCGATCGTCATGCAGGGCTACCTGAACGAGTCGACGCCGTCTGTCGTGGACGGCTGGCTCCGGACCGGCGATCTCGGCTTCCTCGATGCGGCCGGGTGCCTGCGCGTCGCGGGAAGATCGACCGACCTGATCATCTCGGGGGGAGAGAACATCCATCCGGCCGAGATCGAGGCGGCCCTGCTCGGGATCCCGGGAGTCGAGGAGGCAGCCGTCATCGGGATCCCGGACGATGCCTGGGGAGAGGTTCCTCTCGCGGTCGTTGCGCGCCGTCGATCCGAAGCCGTGAGCGAGGAATCGATGCGGGAGGCAATCGCGCGCCATCTTGCGGAGAGGCTCGCGCGCTTCAAGATCCCGCTTATCGTCTTCGTCTCCGAGATCCCCCGCCTGCCGAACGGAAAGCCCGACCGCGCGGAGATCCGCCGGCGCTACGCCGGATAGTCCACGCCGGATCGGTCACGCCGAGCGGGCCGCCTCCGATCGATCACGCCAGATAGGAGGAGAGGATCTCGCGCATCGCGGGATCGATCGGCCGCGAACGGCGGGTGGCCCAATCGACGCAGGCGTGGATCGTCGTCACCGTCGCCAGAGCGTCCCCTTCCGGAAGGGAGAGGCTCGATCGGATCGTGTAGCTGCTCTCCCCCACGGCGACCGGCGCCAGCTCGACGACGACTTCCTGCCCGGGGAGGATCGGCTTGTGGAAGTCGGCCTCCGCGTGGACGAGGGGGAAGCCGTAACCCCGTTCCGAGGCGGGGCGATCGAGCGAGTAGCCGATCGTCCGAAGCCATGCCTCGTAGGCGTCGTGGGCGTAATGGAAGATGCGCGCGAAGAAGACGATGCCCGCGGAATCGACGTCGTGGAAGCGGACGGGCAAGCGATAGACGAACGGACGCATGGCTGATCCTCCTCTGTGGCAGAGGAGTCATCATCCGCCATGGCTGGCGGCCGCCGCAATCCCGCGCGTAACTCTTCACGAGCGCGACGCGCTGCGTCAGCGACTCTCGTCCGTGCAGAACGCGGGCCCAGTAGATCCCCGAGCCGGCATCGTTGCCCGCATCGTCCTTGCCGTTCCAGACGATCCGCTGCGCCCCCACGCCCTGCCGAGCGTCCTACAGGTCGCGCTGCCTGTAGCGCCGTCGTCCCGCGGAGAAGGAACTACGCTCCGCCGTCCGGACCCTCGCCCGCCTCGCGCATCATCCTGTAGAGCGGCGAGAGCTCGCGCAGCCTGCGCGCGGTCTCGACCACCCTGGCGCCGACCGTCTCCACTTCCTCAGCGGTGTTGAACCGGCCCAGGCTGAAGCGGATCGAGCTGTGCGCGAGCTCCTCGCTCACGCCGAGCGCCTTCAGAACGTGCGACGGCTCCAGGGTCGCGGAGGTGCACGCGCTGCCCGTCGAGACAGCGATGCCCCGGAGGCCCGCCATCAGCGATTCCCCCTCGCAGTGCGCGAAGCTCACGTTGAGGTTGCCCGGCAGGCGGCGGTCCGGATCGCCGTTCATCAAGACCTGATCGAGCCGGGAGATCAGATGCCAGAGGCGATCGCGCAGGGATCGGGTTCGCGCGGCCTCCCCTTCCATCTCGCTTCCGCAGATCTCGCAAGCGAGGCCGAAGCCGACGATCCCGGGGACATTGAGCGTCCCCGACCGCAGCCCCCTCTCGTGCCCGCCGCCTTCGATCAGAGGAGCCACCTGCACGCGCGGCCCCTTGCTCCGCACGTAGATCGCGCCGACCCCCTTCGGGCCGTAGATCTTGTGCGCGCTCAGCGACGCGATATCGATCTGCATCTTGCCGACATCGAAGGGGATCTTCCCCACGGACTGGACGGCGTCGGTGTGGAGGACCACCCCACGCTCCTTGCAGATCCGACCGATCGCCCCGATCTCCTGGATCGCCCCGACCTCGTTGTTCGCGTGCATGACGGTGACCAGGACCGTCTCCGGACGGATCGCCGCCATGACCGCCGCCGGATCGACGAGGCCTCCGGAGTCGACGGGCAGGTAGGTCACCTCCGCTCCGCGCCGCTCGAGCGCGCCCAGAGGATCGAGGACGGCCTTGTGCTCGATCCGGCTCGAGACGATGTGATTCCCCTTCGCGAGATAGCGCTCATAGACCCCCTTCAGGGCCAGGTTGTTCGCCTCGGTCGCCCCGCTGGTGAAGTAGATCTCTCTCGGGTGAGCCCCGATCAGGCGGGCGACCTGTCCGCGGGCGATCGAGATCGCTTCCTCGGCTTCCCATCCATAGGCGTGGCTGTGACTGGCGGGGTTGCCGAAGCGCTCGCCAAGATAGGGAAGCATCGCCTCCACGACCCGGGGATCGACGGGGCTCGTCGCGGCGTTGTCCATGTAGATCCACCGATTCATGCTCGCACCCGGGTGGAAGCCCCCGCCCGTAGTGGCGAAGGCGCTCTGGGGAGCCCCCCCGGCTGCCGATTGTTCCATCGGGGAGTCGACGCGGTCAATCAGCGGGCTCGTGGGGGCCGCCCGGCACCGAGACGGCCTCTCTAGCCGCATGGCAGAAGCAACGCATTGCAAACTGCAATGTTGTATGGGGTCAGGATCACAACATCGGCCGGTCAGTTGGTTTTGCCGACAGCACGATCCGTCCGGTATACTTGAGACAGCGCCTCGGGAGGTGGTTCCTTGGCTGAAGAGGGCCAGAGAGGTTTCTTGGCGGCGAGGAAGGTCGTTGTCCTGCCTCAGGTCCGCCGCACGAGCCTGGCCCTGACCCTCCTCGAGTTCGCTCACTCCCTCGTCCTCATGCTC
>VGJL01000121.1 GCA_016867495.1 Candidatus Eisenbacteria bacterium
CTTCCCCGCAGGCGGTCGAGAGGATCCTCTCGAGCGGGACGGTGCGGATCGCGCGCGCGCTGGCGGGCGAACGGCGCAAGGATGCCCTTCGAGCCTGAGCAGATGAGTCGCGGGACGATCGTGGAGACGGGAAGGGGGCTGAGCCAGCCCGTCAGGTGCCTCGTGGTCGATGCCTCCGCGCGCGTCGTCGGGCAGATCCACTCCACCCTCTCCTTTCTCACGCCCGGCATCCGGCTGCTGTCGCCGGCTCGCGGAGGCCCGGAGGCCCTGCGGGCGATCCGCGATCTCCGTCCCGATCTCCTCTTCCTCGATCTCGACATGCCGAGGATGGCAGGTCTGACGACCCTCAGGGCGCTCGGCGGGTTGCGTCCCGCGCGTGTTGTCGCGCTCGCGCCCGAGACGCTCGAGGGGGGGCGAGCTGCGTGGGATGCCCTGGGCCTGGGCGCTTACGACTTTCTCCCGAAGCGGGAGCGCAGGGGGGAGGCGATGATCGATCTGCCCCCCGACGAGCTTGCGGCCGCGCTCTTTCGCGCGATCGCCCCCTTCGCGGGCTTGAGGCGCGAGGGAGCGCTCCGCCTGAGGACCCGCGCGACTTGGGCCGGGGAGACGGCGTCGCTGCCTGTCCTGCTCGCCATGATCGGAACTCACAGGCTCACTCGGCTCGCCAGGTTCATGTCATGGAGGGAGGATCCTAGCCCGCCGCTCGTCATCGAAGCGCCGCACCCCCCTCGATTCACCAAGGCGCTTCTCGAGGGGCTGAACCGCGCGATTCGCCGGCCCGTTCGCGTCGCGGCGCCGGGGGATCGCCTCGCCCCGGACCAGATCTTCCTCGTCTCGGGCGGAGAGAGGCTTCTCGTCCGCCGCGACGGCTTCGGCTGCGAGATCGGCATCCTCGGCCCTGCCCCAGGGCCGGAATCGGGGGCGCGGTCGTTGGGGATGGGCAACGATCTCGCGGCGCGCCTTGGAGACCAGGGCGGGCTGCTCCTCGCTGATCGTCCTCCGCGGACGATGGAGCATGTCGCCCGGCGCCTCTCTCGCGAGGGGCGTCTCTTCCTCCTGAAGGCTCCCGGCCCTGATGGGGGAAGGCTTCCTCTCCTCCGGACGGTCTGCCCCGCCTCGCGCCCCGCAGCCCTCAGAAACGCCTCCTGAGCCGGTCGCGCGCCTGACCCTGCCGGCGCCGGCCGCCAACGGCCGATGCCACCGATCCGGCACATGGATTCTCCTCCGACCTGTTTCTTGCCGGAGGCCGCACCAAGATTGGCCGACCGATCGGATCACGCGGGAAGGCGATCTGAGAAGACGGATGAAGTCTCTTCCGTAACGCCTTTGGCAGTGGCGAATTGTACGAGTTGTTTCCCGCAGCCCTCTCTCCGTCTCCAGGGCATGCAGATTGCAGTTCGTATCCCGCCGCCGCCCGGGGGATCGACCCGAACAGGCGGTCGAGGAGGAATGAAGGTGGGCAGAAGGAGCGCTGGCGCAGACGGGTTCCGCCTCCTGAGAACGGGCGGGCGCGAGCCGGAGCCGGCGCGTCGTCCCCGGGCGCGGACCCTGGCCGTCGTGAGCGGGAAGGGGGGCGTGGGGAAGACGACGCTGGTCGTGAACCTCGCTGTCGCCCTTCGTGGCCTCGGCCGGCGCGTCCTCATCCTCGACGGCGATTTGGGGATGGGCAACGCCGATCTCCTCATGGGCAAGGTGCCGCGCCACACGCTCCATGACGTCGTCCTGGGAGAGCGCGGGGCCGCTGAGACCGTCCTCGAAGTGCAGGACGGCATCCGTCTCCTCGCCGGTTCCACCGGAGTCGAGGAGATGGCCAATCTGGATGACCTCCGCCGCGAGCGCCTCCTCTGCTCGGTCACGACCCTGGAGGAGGAGGCCGACGTCGTCTTGATCGACACGGGGCCCGGCCTGCATCGCACCGGCATCCACCTCGCGCGCGCGGCCGACGAAGTCCTGGTCATCACGACGCCCGAGCCGACGGCGTTCACCGACGCCTATGCGATCCTGCGGGTCCTGCGCAAGGGGAGGTTGCCGTCGACCGTCTGGATGGTTGTCAACCAGGCGCACGATCGAGGCGAGGCCCAGGCGACGGCCCAGAAGATGAAGTCGATCGCGCGGCGCTTTCTCTCCTTTGAGCCCGACTATCTCGGGTTTGTTCTCGAGGACCCGGCGGTCGGGCTCTCCGTGCGCCGGCAGACCCCCCTTCTAGACCTGTACCCCGATTCCAAAGCCGCCCGCTGTGTGCTCCGCCTCGCCCATCGACTGATCGAGGGGAGTTCGCCGCAGCCGCAGCGGATCGCGCAAGGGGGAGGAATCGGGAGCGTGGCATACCTGGAGGACGCCCCGGCGTAGCGGGGCGATCCCTTCGCGAGGGACGGAACGAGCCTGACAACCGGAGGATCGATGAGCGAATCGAACGCCTTGGCGAGACTCAACAAGATCGTAGTCCGAGAGGATGCGCCCGCCGTCGACAGGCAGCGCGCGGAGTCCCTGCGCCGCTACGCGCCTCTCGTGAAGTACGTCGTCGACCGCATCGCCACGGGGCTGCCGAAGTCGATCGAGAAGGATGACCTGATCAACACCGCGATCATCGGCCTCTTCGACGCCCTCGAGAAATACGATCCGAGTCGCGGCAACAAGTTCGAGACCTACGCCATCTGGAGAATCAAGGGAGCCGTCCTCGATGAACTCAGGAGCATGGACTGGGTCTCCCGAACCACCCGGCGCAAGGCGCGCAATCTGGAGAGGGTCTGCAGCACGCTCGACCAGAAGCTCGGGCGCGCCGCGACGGAGCTCGAGATCGCCCGGGAGATGAAGCTGCCTCTCCCCGACCTCCTGCGCCTCATCGAGGAGGTGCGCGGAACCGTCCTCCTGTCGCTTGACCAGACGGTCACTGTCGACGAGGACCACGACCTCGCGGGTCTGGCCGACATGATCGAGGACGAGGAGGCGCCAGACGCCCTCTCGCTGATCGAGGAGGAGGAGAACAAGGAACACCTGCTCCACTCGGTCAACAACCTGACCGAGCAGGAGAGGCTCGTCGTCGCCCTCTATTACTACGAGGAGATGACGCTCAAGGAGATCGGCGAGACCCTCCACATCTCGGAGTCGCGGGTCTCGCAGATCCACACCAAGGCGATTCTGCGCCTGCGGGGCAGGATGCGCAGGCAGCTCGCCGCCTAGGGGAAGGGATGTCCGCGTCGATGATCGAGACGAAGCTCGCCGCCCGGATGGGCCTCGCGCTCGCCGGCCTCCCGCCGGTCCCGGCGACGGGCGGGGACCTCGATCTCCTCTCCGTTCTGGGGGGGGTCGCGGTGGGAGAGTCCCCGGAAGAGACCCGCCGCCGCGCGGTCCGCGAGCTCAGGGAGATCGAGTCGATGCTCGCCGCCCGCTCGGAGGCCGCGAGGAGTCCGGAGTCACGAGGGGCCCTCGCGGAGGAGACGCGGGGGTCGGGGACGCCTGGCCGGGGCAACTCCCCAATCGAGGGGGCGCCGCGCGAGGCGATCGAGATGCGCAAGAGAGACGGCGCGGACGGCAGCAAGCGCGCCGCCTAGACGTCGAGGCACAGGAGGTAGCCAAGATGGTGCGACGAAACGGCCGAGGGCCGAGGCAGCTTCAGGATGTCAGCGAGAAGTTCCGCAGAGGTGAGCAGCGCCTGCTGAGGATGCTCGAGGAGGAAGGGCTCATCTCTGCCCGGGAGCGGGAGGGGCTGCTCCGGCAGGTCTCCCTCGCGGCTTCGCAGAAGCGGACGAGCGAGGTCTTGAACGCCGCCCACACGGTGCACAACAAGATCGTTCAGGTCCTCCGCAAGGGGAAGGGGCCGGCGGAGGAGAGGGGGCGGGCGGAGATCGAAATCCTCTATGAGATCACCCGCCTGACGCAGACCTGGGAGGACAAGGAGAAGCTCTTCGATCACTTCCTCGGCCTCGTGCAGCAGGCGATCCCTTACCGGGACGCCGCGCTCTTCCTGGTCAACCGTGACGAGCAGCGACTGGCGGTCGTCGCCCAGCGCGGGCAAGCCGTCGATCTGATCGCGGGCGTGAAGTTCGACTACGGGTTCGGGTTCTCGAGCTGGGTCGCCAAGCAGAAGAGCCCGGTCCTTCTGTCGGAGCTGCAGCGAGGGCGGCGGCCGGAAGGCCCAGAGGTCGGGTCCTTCCTCTCGGTCCCGCTCATCGTTCAGGGGGAGCTGATCGGGGTGATGAATCTCAGCCATCCCCGCACGAAGGCGTTCACCGAGGAGCACCTCCGGATCGCGATCCTCGTGGCGGGGCAGGCGGCAGGAGCCATCCAGCGCTTGGTGATGTACGACGAGATGGCCCGCCTCGCCATCACCGACGACCTCACCGGGCTCTGGAACCGCCGCCATTTCGGGGGACGGCTCCAGGACGAGATCGACCGTGCGCGGCGCTACGGCACCTGCTTCTCGATCCTGATGCTCGACATCGACCGCTTCAAGGCGATCAACGACGGCTACGGACACGCCCTGGGGGACCGCGTGCTTGCGGACATGGGACGGCTGCTGCGGAAATCCGCCCGGGCCTCCGACATCGTCGCGCGGCATGGCGGAGAAGAGTTCATCATCCTGATGCCGATGACCGATAAGGAACATGCATGGATGGCGGCGGAGAGGCTTCGCGTCCTGGTGGCTGACCACACATTCCCCAGGAGAAAGAAGCTGACGGTCTCGATCGGTTTCGCGAGCTATCCCGAGGATGGTCCGTCGGCGCAGGATCTCGTCCGCCACGCAGATCAGGCCCTCTACGAGGCGAAGCGCTCGGGGAGAAACCGCAGCGCCGCGTCCCGCACGGCCGCCGCCTAGGAGTGAACGATGGAAGAGACGTCGATCCGGGCTGCCATGGAATCGCCCGCGTCCCCGCTGCCGGGAGCGCGAATCCTCGTCGTCGATGATGAAGAGCCGGTTCTCGACCTGCTGCACGACATCCTTGCGGAGTATCCGTACGTGGTCGATCTGGCTCCCACGGGCGAAGAAGCGGTCGCCAAGATCCAGGCGAACGCCTACGACCTGGTCCTGACCGACCTCAACCTCCCCGGGATCGATGGGCTGGGCGTGCTGCGCGCCGCGAAGGAGAAGGAGATCGACACCGCCGTCGTCCTTCTCACCGGCAACGCGACCGTCTTCAATGCCATCGAGGCGCTTCGCAAGGGCGCATACGACTTCGTCCAGAAGCCCTTCCAGCTCGGGGAGCTGGAGGCATCCCTCTCCCGCGCGCTCCAGTGGCGCGCCTTCGCCCTCCGCGAGCGCAGGGAGGGCGAGATCCGCAAGAAGATCGCCGAGGCGGCGCGGGCGAGGCAGCGGACGCTCTATGACATCGCCAAGGACATCACCGAGAGCCTCCACCTGGACGCGATGCTCTCGAGGATCGTGGAGCGGAGCCTTGGCCTCTGCTCGGCCAGCCAGGGCCTCCTCTTCCTGCTCGACGAGGGGGGCAGCCAGCTCGTCTGTCGCGTCGATCGGGGGCTCGGTCCGCTCGAGGAGATGCGCGAGACGCTCGTCAAGATGCTCGCCACTCCGAACGCCAAGGCCCTCTATCTCAAGAGCCCGATCGAGGAGACGCTGGAGATCGACCCGTCGGGTCCGCAGATCGCCTACGTCGTTCCCCTCGTGCAGGACGACGCCGCGATCGGGACGATCGCGGTCCTGAGCGCCGCCGGGGGGACGATGGAAGACGACACCCCGGACCTGCTGCCTCAGCTGGCCGGCATGGCCTCGATCGCGATCCGCAACGTCCGTTCCTACGAGAAGGCGAGGGAACTCGACCGGCTGAAGAGCGAGTTCGTGGCGGTGGTCTCGCACGAGGTGCGGACCCCGCTGACCTCGATCAAGGGGAGCCTCGAGCTTCTGACCGACCCGCGCTACTTCGAGTCGGGCGCGCCGCAGCAGGATCTGCTCGCCATCTGCCAGACGAATGTCGATCGACTCGAGCAACTGATCAACAGCATTCTCGATTTCAGCAAGCTCGAGTCGGGGCGCCTCTCCTCGAGTTTCGAGGAAGTCGATCCCCGATCGCTGCTGGAGAACGCCGTGACCGACATGGGCCGGCTGGCCCAGCGGACGGGGATCGCCCTCAGGATCGATCTCGACTCCGATCTGCCCCGGCTCTGGGCGGACGAGCTGCGGGTCATCCAGGTCGTCACGAACCTCCTCTCGAACGCCATCAAGTTCTCGCCCGCCGACAGCGAGATCCTCATCAGGGGCTTCGCCGAGCGCGACGGCCTGCGGGTCGACGTGATCGACCGCGGCATCGGGATCGCCACGGAAGACATCCAGAAGCTCTTCCTCAAGTTCCAGCAGCTCGACTCCTCCAACACGCGAAAAGCAGGCGGAACGGGGCTCGGGCTCGTGATCTCGAAGGGGATCGTGGAGGAGCATGGCGGCCGGATCTGGGTGGAGAGCGAGAAGGGCAAGGGGAGCGTCTTTTCCTTCTGGCTCCCCTCGCTCGAGAGCATCCGCTCTCGCTCCGCTGTCGCTCGCGCCGCCTCGCCCGTCGCCGCAACCCGCACGAACTGAGTCCGATAGCGTGCGCCAATCCCCGGGGCGAGTCCCCCCCCTCGCGGGGGGGATTTGCCCTTGCGCCGCTCTGGCGCATCTGGCTAGATAGTCGCGAGCGTCGGATTGTCGCGCATTCTGTGGAAGGCGGCCAGGGGGGCGTCTGTTGTTGAAGGACCGGCACATGCGCATCTTGGAGGAGGCGGACGCGGGCAGACCATCGGTCGCGGGCGTTCGCGAGCCTCCCGCCGACTCCGCGCCGCGCGCTAGGACGGACGAGCGACCCCTGCCGGGGAACGGGTGGCTCCTGCTGCTCGATCTGCCCGCTCTCTCAGCCGGCATGATCCTCTCCCTCTGGGTCGCCAGGCGGTGGTTCGGCTCCGAAGGGCTCGCGCCGGTCTCTCAGCTTCCCGCTTGGCCCTTCGTCCTGCTCCTGATCCCCCTGAGCGCGGCGCTTGCCGCCGTATTCGGGCTCTATCGCCCGGGGATCCTGCGCGCGCGCGCGCATCAGTTCACCGGGGGCGCGAGGGTCCTGGTCTGGTCCGCTGCCGTCTCCGTCGGCGGGATCTTCCTGCTCTCGGAGGAGATCTCTGCGACGCTGCGGGGTCTGGTCCTCCTCTATCACGGAGCGCTCGCCGTCTGGCTGATCGGGGCGCGCCCCGTCCTCGCCGCCGCCCTGCGCCCGCGGGCGGTCGCCGGTGAGGGGAGAATCCTCATCTTCGGCAGCGGCAGGCAGGCTGTCGATGTCGGCAAGGGACTGACGGAGCGGGGAGGACCGGGGACTCGGATCCTCTCGTTCCTCGACGACCGCGCACCGGAGCTCCGCGGCCTGATGCCCTTCAGCTTCGCGGATCTGTCGAGCCTTCCGGAGATCGCGAGCCGGCTCAGGGCGGATGTCGTCGTCGTCGCGCGCTCCGACATCCCGCGCGACGAGATCATCCGTCTGTCGGACGACCTCGTCCAGCGTGGAGTCAGGGTCAAGGTGCTCTCCGAGGTCCTCGACCGTCTCTTCGGATCGATCCCGGTCGAGACCGTCCACGGCCGGCACCTCATGCAGGTAGGAAGGACGCCGCTCTGCGGCGGCGCCCGGATCCGGAAGCGGCTTCTCGATGTCGCCGGCGCCCTTCTCGGGGGCCTGGCGATCCTTC
>VGJL01000122.1 GCA_016867495.1 Candidatus Eisenbacteria bacterium
TCTCCTTGAGCCGATCGGGTATGTTCCACCGGTTGAGCATGAGGAGGCGTACTATCGTCGTCAACAGACTCCAGCCGAATTGGCCGGAGTCACGGAATGAACTCTCCGGAAAACCCGGGGCGGTTCAGTCCGAGGGGCGGAGCCTATCCTGTCGATGTCCGGTGGGGGTGATTTCCTGAAGCCGAGGGCGGGTTCGAGCTGCAGGAGGGCCGCGCAGAGGAGCGAGGAGGCTGTGAGCGAGTGCGCCTCGTCGCCTTGAGCGCTTCTCCCGGAGTCGGTAGAATGGTTCGCGGGTGACCGAAGCGGGGGAAGGCGCGGTGAAACGTCCTATCAGCTCCCGCCCTGAGCCAAAATCTACTCACGCGAAACGAGGCCTGTGCGGGCACGGTGGAGGGCGATCGCAATGTCCGACCGGCTGCGCGAGCGGGGTGACGCCAGTAGCGCCCGGCGCAGGTTCAGCCATGAGAGGTAACCCGGATCCGAGGGAGGGGTTGCGGGCCGTCCTTCCCGCGATCCTCCTCCCGGCCGTGTTCGTCACCGTGTCTCTCCTTGCCTCCAGCCACTGTCCGGCTCAGCCCCCCGGCTCGGTTTCGCCCGACCAGCAACGGACTCTCGCCGACCTCGACACCCTCTGGGTGCACAACGACCGCGATGGATTCTGGCATCGCGTCGATTCGGAGCTGGACCGCCTCGGCTCCGCAGACGCTTCGCGCTACGCGTACGAGCTTCTGTCCCGGCTCGGAGCGCGGCGCGCCGCCCTCGGCCAGGCGAAAGACGCGGAGCCCACTCTTCGCCGGGCGCTGGAGATCGCCGAGGCGCTAGGCGACCCCAAGGCGCAATGCACGGTTCTTCGCTGGCTCGGGTACGCGCAGAACCTGCAAGGACGAAAGGCCGAGGCGCGCGCGCGCTGGACGCGGCTCCTCGACCTCGCCACCGGTGCGAACGACCGGGGAAGCGAAGCCTGGGCGCTGATCGGGCTCGGGGCGCTCGATCGCGAGCAGGGCCGGCTCCGCGAGGCGCGAGACGAGTACACCCGTTCCGCAGCGATCTTCCGGGAGCTGAACTCGCTCCGATCGGAGATGTCGGCCCTCACCGGCCTCGGCGACGTCCTGATCGAGCTGGACGAGCATGACCAGGCGCTCCGCTGCCTCCGCCGCGTCGAAGCGGTCGGGCGCGAGCGCGGCTGGGCCATGATCGAGGCCTCGGCCGAGAACGACATCGGATGCCTCCTGACCTCCATCGGCGATCCCGGCGAGGCCGAGCGCTGCTTCGCCCGCGCCCGCGAGCTGCACCTCGCGGACGGGAATCTGCGCCAGGCGATCGTCGCCGGGAGCAACCAGGCCCTCTGCGCCATCTCCCTGCACCGCGAGGATGACGCCGTGAAGCGCCTGGAGAAGCTGGAGGCCGACTGCCAGCGGGCGGGTCTCCTCGAGCTGGTGGCCATGCTCC
The DNA here is from genome assembly GCA_016867495.1 of Candidatus Eisenbacteria bacterium. NCBI lineage: Bacteria > Candidatus Eiseniibacteriota > Candidatus Eiseniibacteriota bacterium. The sequence continues at coordinate 1,450 of VGJL01000122.1, forward strand.
AGAACACCATGGCCGAGGCCCGCTGGCGACAGCGCCGGTACGGGGCGGCGGCGAGGCTCTACCGCGCCACCCTGGCCATGAGCGACGCCGTGGAGGTGGATGACCGTGCGGAGGCTCTGCTGGGGCTGTCGCGCCAGCTCGCGGACATGGACAGCTCACGGGCGGCCGCGGCCTTCCTTCGGGAATGGACGCCGTGGGTCCGCGACCTCGAGGATCGCGCGCTGAGGGCGCAGTTCTTCGCCGAAGCGGGGCGGCGATTCGTGGAGGCCGGGGAGCCCGAAGAGGCTTCGGCGATTCTCACAGAGGCGGAGGAGGTAGCGCGGTCGCTCGGCCGGACGGACCTCCAGTGGGCGGCGCTGGCGCCGGCGGTGGAGGCGGCCTGCGCACTGGGGATGCCGGACAGCGGCCTCGCGCGGGCCGAACGCGCGGTCGCCTGCTGGGAGCGGGAAAGAAGCCTCCCGCGCGATCCGGAATGGCGAGCGGTGCGCGGGTCGCTGATCGCGGCGCTCTACAGCCAGCTCGGCTCCCTGCTCCTCTCGTATCCCGACTCGATCCCGCAGGCGCGGCGCGCCGAGCGGGCGTTCGACGCCCTCCAAGCGTTCAAGGCTCGCACGCTCCAGGAGCGGATGCTCGGACCAGGAGGAGGCGGAGATTCCGCGGACGCGCGCGCTGCCGTCACCTGCCGACGCCTCCAGCAGGAAGTGCTTTCCCCCGACGAGCTGTTGCTGGACCTCTATCTCGGACGGGATCGCTCGGTCCTCTTCGCCGTCACCCCAACGGAGTGCCGGGCATCGATCCTCCCGGGATGGAAGACGCTCGAGGACCGGGCGCTGCGCTTTCACAGCATGGTCTCGGCGCCGGGCCGCGCGGGGAACACGGCGGGAACCGGGACCGAGGAATGGCGGCGGACGCTCGAAGGAACGATGGCGGAGCTTCGGGATCTGCTCTTCGGCTCCGCCACGGATCTGCTCGAGGCAGCGACGAGCGTCGTGGTCGTTCCGGACGGGCAGATCAACCTGATCCCGCCGAACCTGCTGCTCGCGCCTTCGGCGGAATCCGGCGGGTCCGATGCCTTCGCCGGGACGAGATCGGTCCAGGTCGTTCCCGCCGCGTCCGTTCTCGCCGAGCTGCGCGCCCGCGCGCCCGAGCCCCGCAGTAGCGCCGGACGACCGAGCGCGATTCTCGCGGTCTCCGGGACGATGCCGCAGACGGGCCAGACGCTCGCCGGCGCTCGGCGCGAGGTCAAGGATCTCGCCCGGCGTTTCCGACACGTCGAAACGGAGTTCCCGTCGGGCGACTCCCTCGAAGCGATGCTGTCCCGCTTCGAGGTGCTCCACTTCGCCGCGCACTCCACCGCGGATGACCAGTATCCGTGGAGGTCCGCCATCCACCTCGGGAACCAGCGCGCGGACAGCGGCGGCGGACGCGGCGAACACCTCCTGGCTTCGGAGATCGCCGAGATCAAGCTCGGCGCCCGTCTCGCCTTCCTCTCGAGCTGCCAGTCGGTCGGCGGCTATGTTCTCACGGGCGAAGGGGTCCAGGGTCTCGCCGGCGCCTTCCTCTGCGCCGGCGTTCCCGCGGTCCTGGCGAGCCTCTGGGAGGTCGATGACCGGACGACGGCCCGGCTCGTACGGCGGTTCTACGCGAGCGTCCAGCGGGGTCGAACCGTCGCACAGGCGCTCGCCGAGGCGCAGGAGTCGATCCGCGATCGGCCGGAGACCGCCCATCCGTACTACTGGGCCGGCTTCGTCCTCATCGGCGACGGGGGAGTGCGGCTGGATCTGCAGAGCCGCGGACGCGCAGCGGCGGCCCTTCCCTGGGCGATCGCCCTCGCCGGCATCATCGGCCTGGGGATCCCGATCCTGGCCCGCCTCCGCCGGCCAAGGAACCTGTGACTTCCATGGCGGCGGACGTGTCCAACAACCGGGAACCGGACAACGCGCGCGAGCGACCCGATGCCGTGCTCGCGGCGCTCGCCGGGAGGGACCCCGAGGGCAGCGAGGGCCGACAGGCGGCTTCGGAGCTGCTGGGTCGCTACAGGACACTCGTCTATCGATGGTGTTTTCGCTATGTCCGCGATCACGACCAGGCCATGGACCTCTCGCAGGACGTCCTGCTCAACGCCTACCGGCGCCTCGGAGCGTTCGAGGGGAGGTCCTGCTTCTCTTCCTGGCTCTTCGCGATCGCGAGGAACCGCTGCCTCAGCGCGGTGCGGCGGCCGCCGCTCCTGCAGGATGAGGAGGGCGATCCGGATCGGGTGGCCGATCCCCGTCCGGGGGTCGACCAGACGCTGGAGGAACGCAGCGAGGAGGAGGAGATTCTGCGGTTGATGCGACGGCACCTGAACCCGGTGGAGCAGCGGGCTTTCTATCTGCGATGCTTCGAGCGGATGCCGGTCGAGGCCATCACCCGCCTGCTCGTGATCGAAGGGGCGACCGGTGCTCGCGGGGTGCTGCAGAGCGCCCGGCGGAAGCTCCGGGCCGTCGCCGGGGACCGGTTGCGCCCGAAGGAAGGGGATCGCCATGGATGAGCGATGCGTGCTTGTCGAGGACCTGGGGGAGCTGCTCGAGCTTCCCCTGGACGATCCGCGCATGCTTCATGTCGCCGACTGCCCGCGGTGCCAGGGCCGGCTGCTGTCGTATCGGGTGTTCCTGCGCCGGGACGAGGTGCTCGAGGGCGCCCGCGACGCCGAGGCCGACGCCTGCCTGCGGGAGTTCCTCGAGGAGACGATCCGCGGAAAGAGCGCGGCCGGCGGAGCGCATGAAGTCGGTGAAGCGCGTGGGGCCGGCGCAGCACATGGGATCGGTGAAGCGCATGAGGCCGGTGGAGCGCCTGGGGCCGGCGAAGCCCGCGGGACCGGTTCGAACATCGGCAACGCCTACAGGCCTCGCACCGATCCGTTTCGCAGACTGCGCGATCTCCGTCGGTCGCGACGGATCCTCTGGCCCTCGTTCGCGACGCTGGCCGTGGTGTCGGCGGTGGTGGCGGTCGTCTTGCTTCGGGGCGCCGGAGAGAGGCCACCGATCGTGCCCCGCGGCGATCAGGGCGAACCCGGGGAGGTCGGACCTCTGCCAGCGCCGGCGGAGTGGCTGCCGGCGGGCGGCTGCGTCCTCCGCTGGGCGGGCGTGAAGGAAGCTGATGCCTATCGCATCGTCATGCTCGATGCCGGCCTCGCCGAGGTCGCCCGCCTCGAGGCGACGACGCAAACCACATTCACCCTCAACCCCGACCTCGTGCGCGACCTGCGCGCCGACCGCCGCGCCGCCTACTGGCAGGTGGAAGCGCTGAGCGCCGGAGATGCGATCGCCTCGAGTCCTCCGCAAGCCTGGCTGCCTCCGAAACGCTGACCCCGACCGGGGAATCCTCGGGATCCGTCTCCCGGACCGCGCCCTGCTGATCCTCCCGCCCCCTCGGACTTCTTCGGCTCCACTTTCCTGTGACTTTTCCTCGCACGGCCGCGTCCTAGGCACGAGCGGCGTCTCCGACCCACGGAATCCCCGGCCCGGAACGCGAATGCCCGCCGCGACCGCCGGCCGGGACAACGGTCCAACGCGTCGCGCGACGCCGACGGCTCATGGTGGACGAGGCGCAGCACGAGGAGGGCGCGATGAGTTCGAGGAAGATCCTGCTTCCCTGTTCGATCCTGTTCCTGTCGATCCTGTTCTTGGTCGCAGCGGCCACGCTCGGGTCCGCGGCGATGCAGATGCGCGCGCAGGTGGTCGCGAGCGGCGGCGCGCAGATGCAGGGCGAGGACTTCGCCATCCGCTGCACCGTCGGCCAGCCCGGCATCGGGGTGATCACCAATCCCTGGCACATCGACAACGTCGGCTTCTGGGGTCCCGTCTGGTGGAGCGCGAGCGACACTCCCGAGCCGGTCGCGGTGCTTCCGGCCTCGTTCGCACTGCGGGCCGCATTCCCGAATCCCCTCTCCGAGCAGACGACGATCCGGTATGCGGTGCCGAGGCGCTCGATCGTTTCCGTGAAGCTCTACGACCCATTGGGGCGGGAGGTGCGGGCGCTCGTCGACGGTTGGTCCGAGCCCGGCGACCGGATCGCGAGCCTCGACGCTTCGGGCCTGCCCGGCGGCGTCTATCTCTGCCGCATGGTCGCCGAGGGGTTCGCCAAGACGGAGAAGCTGGTGGTGGTGAAGTAGCGGTCTACAGGGCGAGGCGCGGGACGTGTCCGGCGGAGCGACGCCACGGCTCCACCTCTCCAGAAGACACTCGTCATGGAGGCACCGATGAGGACAAAGACGCAAGCGACCCCGGTCGCGATCATGGGCGCGCCGACGACGGTCGTCCTGACGGCGCTCATGCTGCTCCTGTCGGCCGGGCTCACGCCGGTCTCCGCCCAGATCCCGCGGACGGTCAGCCACCAGGGCCTGCTCCTGCTCCCCGGAGGCTCGGCAGCTCCCGACGGCAACTACACCACGACCTTCCGGATCTACAACGTGGACTCCGGAGGCACCGCGCTCTGGACCGAGACCCAGACCCTGCCGGTCTCCGGCGGCGTGTACAACGCCACCCTCGGAAGCGTGACCACGCTCAACCTCCCCTTCGACGTCCAGTACTGGCTCGGGGTGCAGCTCAGCGGCGAGTCGGAGATGACCCCCCGGGTGCGCTTGACGAGCGCCCCCTACGCCTACCGGGCGGTGATGGCCGAGGGACTCGTGGGAGGAACCGCCGGGGATATCACCGCGGTCTACGCGAACGACGGCCTGACAGGAGGGGCAACGAGCGGGGATGCGTCGCTCAGCGTCGGCGCCGGGACGGGCATCCAGGTCTCGGCGGACGCGGTGGCACTGGCTCCGTCGTACGCCGACGGCAGCGCCTACGACGCGCGCTTCGTGAACGAGGGCCAGGGAAACTCGGTCACGACCGCGATGGTCCAGCCGAACATCGTCTCGAGCGTCGACGGGGTGAGCAACGACGGTGGGAACATCGACCTCATCGCCGGATCGAACGTGACCATCACGCCGGACGACGCCAACAACACGATCACGATCTCCGCGAGCGGCGGCGGGGGCGGCATCGGCGGCAGCGGCACGGCGAACTACCTCTCCAAGTTCACCGGGAGCACCACCATCGGCAACTCCCTGCTCTATGACGACGGGCAGAGGGTCGGCATCGGCACGACCAGCCCCACCGCGCGTCTGATGGTCGCATCCGGGGGAGGAGAGGAGGCGAGCCTGAAGGTGGCGGGCGCGTCGTATCCGTACATTATCGTGGAACACCCGGATCCCGCCGGCGAGGCGTCAATCTGGCTCAGTGAGGGGGGCTACTCCACCTGGGTCCTTCGCGACAGGCCCAACGGGGTCTTCGCACTTTCCCGCGGGTCGTGGCCAGAAGCCATCGACGTTCTCCAGGTGTCCACGAAGTCGACGAAGGTCAAAGCTACAGAGGTCGACTATGCGACCAACACCGTGTTCTCATCGGAGTATGCGGGAGAGACGGTCACGGACGTCGTCGCCATGAAGGGAAGCAGCCGGCCCGCCGACTTCTACGGCATCGGTGGGCAGTTCCAGGGCGGCTATATCGGGGCGGACGTGATGGTCCGCCCGACCGGCGGCTCCACCTACTTTGCGATGCGCGCGACCGCCGACGGGGGCTACGGGAACAACACCGCGGTCTACGCCGCGGCACTCGGGAGCGGTCTCAAGTACGCGTTGTTTGCCACCGCCTCGGGCTCGGGCACGAACTACGCCGGTTACTTCACGGGCGACGTCTATGTGAACGGAAATCTCGGCTGCTCGGGGACCAAGCCCTTCCGGATCGACCACCCTATGGATCCGGCGAACAAGTACCTGTACCACTTCGCCGTCGAATCGGACGAGGTCCTGAACACCTACAGGGGCAACGTCGTGCTCGACGGAGCCGGGGACGCATGGGTGGAGCTCGCCGATTGGTACGACGCGGTGAACCGGGACGCGAGCTACCAGCTCACCTGCATCGGCGGTCACGCTCCCGTCTACATCGCAAGCAAGATCTCGGGCAACCGCTTCAAGATCGCCGGAGGCACGCCCGGCCTCG
>VGJL01000123.1 GCA_016867495.1 Candidatus Eisenbacteria bacterium
GAGGCCACCTCCACGAGGACCCTGAAGAGCGTGCTCCTGTCGAACATCCGCATCGAGGTCTCGACGGGGATATCGATCACCTCGTCGAAGTTCATTCCGATCGAAGTCCCTCGCGGGGCCATCGTCCCGATCACGCGCAGGCGCGTCTCGCCGATCCTCACCGTTTCCCCCAGCGGATTGCCGTTGCCGAAGAGGTCGGAGGCGATCTTCGCGCCGAGGACGCAGACGGGCGCGTCGGTCTCGCCGGGGGGAAGGAAGCGGCCGACGGCCATCTTGAGCTTCCGCAGCTCAAGAACCTCGTGCGTGGTCCCGATGATCGTCGCGTCCCTGCTTCGCCCGGGAGCCTCGGCCGTCGCCGTCCCCATCACGACCGGGGCGATCCTGCGGATCTCGGGAATCCGTCGCCGCAGATCCTTCACATCCTCCAGCGTGAGGTCGTGGGGCGCGCTGCCCATGAAGGGCATCGCGCCGGCGGTCTCCGTCTTGCCCGGAAGGACGATGAGAAGGTTCGAGCCCAGGGACGCGAACTCGCCGGTGACGTAGAGCCGCGCCCCTTCGCCCAGGCTGGTCAGCATGATGACCGAGGCGACGCCGATCGCCACCCCGAGGAGCGAGAGGAAGGTCCGCAGCCTGTGGCCGCGGAGCGCCCCGGAAGAGAACCGCAGGAGATCGCGCGACCTCATCCTCCCCCCGACCGGGCTATCGGCTCCCCGATGTTGGCGAGGCCTCGGCGCGCTTGTCCTCGACCAGCGCGCCGTCGGCCAGGCGGATCCTGCGCCCCGCGCGTCCGCCGATGCCCGGATCGTGCGTGACGACGACGAGCGTGAGCCCCCTCTCCCGGTTCATCGTCTCGAGGAGGGCGACGACCTCTCCGCCGGATGCGGAGTCGAGATTCCCGGTCGGCTCGTCCGCCAGGAGGATGGCCGGCTGCATCACCATGGCCCGGGCCATCGCGACCCGCTGGCGCTCGCCGCCCGAGAGCTGATCGGGACGATGGTGCGCGCGGTCGGTCAGGCCGACGGATGCAAGGGAGACCGAGATTCGCTCTCTGCGCAGCCCCGGATCGATGCCGGCGAAGATCATCGGCAGCTCCACGTTCTCGGCCGCGCTGAGCCTCGGCACCAGGTGGAAGAACTGGAAGATGAAGCCGATCTTGTGGCGCCGCACGATCGAGAGCTCATCCTCCGAAAGACGAGAGGTCTCCTGCCCGTCGAGCCGGTAGGAGCCGTCCGTCGGGCGATCGAGACAGCCGAGGATGTTGAGCAGCGTCGATTTCCCCGATCCCGACGGTCCCATGATCGAGACGTACTCGCCCGCCTCGATCTCGAGGTCGATTCCCCTCAGTGCGCGCACCGGGCGGCCGCCCACCTCGAAGGTTCTCGAGACTCCGGAGAGGAGGATCACTTGGCGATCTCTTCCGCCACCCGGACCCTGGCGCCTCTCTTCACCTCCGGACGGTCCAGGGACACGACGACGCGCTCCCCCTCCGTCAATCCGGAGAGGATCTCGGCGAACTCCCAGTTGCGAAGCCCCACCTCGACCTTCCTCTCCTCGAGGCGCCGGCTGCCCAGGGCGAGGACCCTGTCCCCCTCGAGCAGCGCGTAGGTCGGAATCCGGAGGACGTCATCCCGGGCGTTCAGGATCACCTCGATGTCGGCCGAAAGGCCCGGGAGCACGTTGTCGGGGAGATCCCGCTCGTCGAAGACCGCCTCGACCTTGAGCGTCCGGTTCTGCTCCTGGCGGGTCTCGACATAGGAGGAGATGTAGGTGATCCGGCCCGGGAAGGATCGATCGCGGAAGGCGTCCATCGTGATACGGGCCGGCAGGCCAAGGCCAACGCGGGCGACGTCTGCCTCGTCGAGAGGGGCGCTGACGTAGAGGCTGTCCGGATCGATCACGTCGATCACCGGAGGGATGAAGACCCCCGGCGGCGACGGACTGATCCACTCTCCGACCTCCGCCGTGATGTCGAGCACGACCCCATCGAAGGGGGCTTCCATGATCGTCTTCGCCAGGATCGCCTTGGCCGCGGCAAGAGACGCCTCCGCCTGCTTCACGATCTCAGTGGCGGCATTCAGGGCGGCGGCCGCCGACTCGGCGGCGGTCCTTGCTTCCTCCAGGCGCTGCTCGGAGAGGAGCCCCTGGCGCGCGAGTCCCTCGGCCCGGAGCCTGTTCCGCTCGGCCTGCTCGGATGCAAGGCGCGCTTCGCTCGCGGAGGCGCGGAGCGCGTCCAGGGAGCGGGCGGCGAGCGTGACCTGGGCCTGGTATTCCCGATCGTCGAGCCGGAGGAGGACCATCCCCTTCTCGATGCGCTGCCCCTTCTCCACAGGGATCTCGACCACCAGCCCCTGGATCGCGGGGCTCATCTCCGCGCGGCTCCGGGAACTGACCGTCCCCGCCCGGGAGTTCACGACCGTTTCCTCCACGCGCCCCCGGGAGACCGTCTGCACTGTCACCGGGATGGGGTGAGGACGAAAGAGCGTCAGCCGCAGCAGGACGATGGTGGCGATCAGGGCGGCCGGCGCGAGGAGTCTCTTGTGCCAGCGTTTCACGGGATCCTCCGACTTGAGATGGCCATCGTAGGTCGGGGGCGGAGGAAACACAAGGAGGGCGGCAGATGGCGACTCGCCGGGTCGCGAGGTCCCCCGTTGACGCGGCCGCCCCGACGGGGGAATCTCCTCTCTCGATGAGAAGCGCGCTCTGGCGACGGTTCGACACGCCCTTCGCGTCCATGGCCATCACGGCGCTCCTCTATTCGCTCTTCCTCCTGGCAAAGCTGGAAAGGAAGGACTTCGACGCGTCGAGCTTCGTCATCGCCGGCGGCGAGTTCGTATCGACGGAGCAGATCCCTGAGGGACTCACGTGGTTCTCGATCTACGGAGGTTACGACGGGGTCTTCTACTACCGGCTCGCGCTCGATCCCTTCACTCGGACGCTCACCGACTTCGGAATCACCTTCGACACGCCGCGCTACCGCCAGCAGCGGATCCTCTACCCGCTCCTCGTCATGGCCCTCTCCCTCGGCCGCCCTCTCGCCGTGCCCTGGGCGCTGATCCTCGTCAACTACGTCGCCCTCTGCGCGATGGGGCTCATCGGCGGGATGATCGCGCGGCGGGCCGGGAGGCGCGCCCTCTGGGGACTCGTCTTCCCGCTCTACGGCGGATTCCTCCTCTCCCTGACGCGGGACCTCGCGGAGATCGTCGAGCTATGCCTCGTCATGACGGCCCTGCTGAGCCTCGCAAGAGGAAGGCATCTTCTCGCGGGCGCGCTTCTGGCCGCGGCCGTCCTCGCCAAGGAGACGGCCCTCCTGCTCGTCGCGGGGACCGGCCTTGTCTGGATCCACCGGGCATGGAAACAGAGAGAGCTCGGCGGGTGGCAGCCGATCGCCATCCCTGTCGCGATCTGGGGCCTCTGGCAGATCCGCCTTCAGCATGTCTGGGGCGTCTCCTTGGAGAGGGAGATCCACAACAACATCGGCCCGCCCTTGGTCGCCTTCCTGGACTTCCTCGCGCGGACCGCCGACCTCCGCAATCGATTCCACAGGACCTGGTTCATCGAGATCGTCCTCCTCCTGCTGATGGTCGCCGTGGTGGCTCTGGCGCTGAGAAGGGTGCGTGGAATGGCCGGCGAAAAGCTCTCGTGGCTGCTCTACCTCGCGCTCGTCTTCTCTCTGACCTGCGCGGTCTGGTGCGAGGATTGGGCCTTCCTTCGCGCCGGCTCAGAGCTCTACGTGCTGAGCTGCATGCTGCTCCTGCACACCCCCGCCCGATACCGGATCGTCGGCCTCATGCCGTGGATCGCGGGCTGGCCCTTCCTTGCGCGCGACCTGGTCAGGTTCGGGTAACGAGACCCGCGCGGGCTCGGCGGCGAGATCCGGCAGGCCCGGCCGCGAGGGCGCAGCGATCGAAGGCCCCCGACAACCCGGGCGCAAGCGCCCAGGCCGCCAGGGGCCCCTCCGAGCCGCGCAGTTCGGATTGAAGTGCGGTTACTTGAACAGGCTCTTGATCTGCCCCCACGACTTCGACTGGGTCGGAGTCGCCTGGCAGGGGAACTCCCCGACTTCGAGGACTGTCACGATCCAGTTGATGCAGTCATACGAAGGGCCGGCCCCCGAGTCGATCGAGGCGACGTAGGGCGGCACCGCGGGAACGAGATAGGTGTCGGTGTCCCAGGCGAGATCCGGCGTCGCTCCGGGCGCGGGCGGATCGCTCGCGTCGAAGTCATCCCCATCCCCCAAAGGCAATCCGTTCCACAGCTGGTTGTCCGTGAACGGATAGGTCGGCATGGTCTGGCCGTCCCCGCCGATGAAGTGAAGCCTCGCCGGCAGGCCGGGAGGACAGAACGACGGCAGGGCGTTATCGATCACCTGGCCCGCCATACTGAGCAGGTCGTTTCCGTCGAGGACGATCACCTCGCAGGCGGTCGTGTGTGGATCGTTGTAAATCACGACAAGCGAGGCCCCTTCGCTCTCGGGGCTGACATTGAAGGCGCCGCTGTCGTCAAGCCCCGCGACGACATTCGCCCCGGCGACGACGAAAGGAGTCACGTCCGCGAAGTAGGCGAAGGCCGACGGGTGGGCCCAGCACGGGCTGGCGGTCACCGGCAGCGGGGCCGGGGCGACCGCGAAGCCGTTCAGGGTCACCGCATTGATGGGCGGGGCCCCGCCGAGAATCACCCAATAGAGCCCGGCCCAGATGATGTTCCCGGCTGCGGGCCCGGGAGGAAGGATGATCGTGCCTCCGGCCGTGCCGCCGACGGCGCCGACCGCGTGTCTTGTCCGGACGCCCGCGGTGACGACGCGGAAGCAGCGCTCACCCTCGCTGACGAAGTGGATCCGCTCGAGCTGCGTTCCGGGAGTTCTCGTAGCGACGCCATCATCCCGCGTGGCTCCACCGTTGTCGGCGAAGGCAGTGGCGATAGGGAGTGACAGAGCCAAGAGGGCTGCGCTGCCCAAGAGGCTCAAGGAAGAGACCTTCGTTCTCATGAAACACCCTCCTAGAGGCGCGGCCGTGTGAACCTGGCAATGAGGATCGGGATTCGATCCTTCCTAATCATGTTCAGAAGAGAATATGGACCACACATGGAGAGGTCAAGCACGAAAGCGGGCCGTGCGATCTTTTTAAATCAATCGGTTACAGTCTTTTGTCATGAGAAATCATGCACAATTCAATCGTATATACTTCTCATTTGAATGGCAGTCCAAAGAAGGCCGAAGGCCAGGAGGAGCCTGCACCCCGGGTTTGGCCGCGGTCCCCGACCCCAGGCCGCGCCCTTCATGAGCGGCTATTCGTCAACCGTCCCGGGCGGGCGGTTCCATCCTCCGGACGGAGGCCCCGGTCGCCCCGCCCACGAGGACCAGATCCGCCATGCCGATGAAGAGCCCATTCTCGAGAACGCCGGGGATCGAGTTGATCCGCCTCTCGATCGACGCGGGATCCTCGATCCGCTGAAACCGCACATCGAGAACCATGTTCCCCTCGTCCGTGATCACGGGACCGTCCTTGCGAATCCCCATCCGGAGCGCCGGCTCCCCGCCCAGTTCGCGCAGGCGGCGCATCACGATCGAGACGGCCATCGGGATCACCTCGACCGGGACGTCCGACTTCTCCCCCAGCCGCCGGACGAGCTTCGATTCATCGACGACGACCACGAAACGCTCCGCGGCTGACGCGATCACTTTCTCGCGCGTGTGGGCGGCGCCTCCCCCTTTGATCAGGTCGCAGAGGGGATCAACCTCGTCGGCGCCGTCGATGGCGATGTCGATCCTCTCGATGTCGTCCAGCGTCCTGATGGGGATCCCCTCCGCGCGCGCGAGCCCGGCGGCCATGTTGGAGGTCGGGATCCCGACGATCGAGAGCGCTTCCTCCCGGATGCGGCGGCCGAGCTCGCGAATCGCATGGGCCGCCGTGGAGCCGGTTCCGAGCCCGACCACCTGTCCGCTTCGCACCATCGCGGCCGCCTCCAAGGCGGCCCTCTTCTTCCCCTCCGCGGCAGGATCGGGTCCGGTCATTCTCTCCTCCCTTCAATCGCCGGGTTCGGCGGGATGCGTAGCCGCCACGCAGGACGAGTCGCTGCTCCAGGCAGCGTCAGCGCCGCCAGACTAGCAACCGCCCGAACCCCCGACAAGGGCTCCGGGCGACGCAAGAGACCAGGATCCAGGGGCGCCCTGGCCCCTGCAACCCGGCGCGCCCCAACCGCGTACTATGTCTCTGCGACCTGCCGAATGCCGCAGGAGAAGTCGGGAGGTTCCCATGAAGCGCTGGATCATCGTCGCGACCGTCCTCATCGCGGCGGCCGCCGCTCTCTTCGTGGCGCGCCGCAGCAAGCTGCGCGCGGAGCAGGCTCCCCAGATGGTCGCGGTCGCGCGCGGCAACGTCCTCCGCGAGGCGCTGGCGGTGGGGAGCATCGTCCCCGACCAGGAGATCTCCGTGAAGTCGAAGATCCCCGGGATCGTCGCCAAGGTCCATGTCGCGGTCGGGGATCAGGTCTCTCAGGGCGATCCCCTGATCGACATCCGCCCCGATCCCACGCCTCTCGAGAGGGCCGAGGCGCAGCGCCAGCTCGAGATCGCCGAGGTCGCCGTTCTGGCCTCGCGCAAGGAGTTCGAGCGGACCCGCGACCTCGCCGCCCAGGGCCTCTCCTCCGAGAAGGACCTCGACGTGGCAAGACGCGAGTACGATTCGGCGAACCTGCGAGCGAAGCTGGAGGAGGAGCGGCTGCAGCTCCTGGAGCAGGGGCGGGCCAAGCTCGCGGGGGGAAGCGAGGTCAGCAACCGGATCGTCGCTCCGGTCAGCGGGACGATTCTCACCTGCGACGTCCATCCGGGCGACCCGGTCGTTCCACTGACATCGTATCAGGCGGGCACGGTCCTGATCACGATGGCCGACATGAACCACCTTCTCTTCCGCGGGACCGTCGACGAGGTCGATGTCGGGAGGCTGGCGGCGGGGCAGCCGGTCCGCTTCACGGTAGGCGCGATTCCGGAGGAGGAGGTCGGCGGCGTCCTCAAGAGAATCTCCCCCAAGGCGCGCAAGCAGGAATCGGCAACCCTCTTCGATGTCGAGGTCGACATCACGAGGACCGGCCAGCGCCCCTTGCGGGCAGGCTATTCCGCCAACGCGAGGATCTCGATCGAGCGCGCCGAGGGCGTCCTCACCGTCCCCGAGCGCGTCGTCCGCTACGAGAAGGGGAAGGCGACCGTACGGATCCTCGATGGGAACGGCCGGCCCGAGGAGCGGGAGATCATGACCGGCCTCTCCGACGGCCTCACGGTCGAGGTGAAGGCGGGGCTCGCGGAGACCGACTCCGTCCTCGAGCCGGAGCGGAGCCGGCTCGAGAAGAAGTAGGGGCGCGATGCAGCTCCGAATCGTCCTGATCCAGTTCTGGCGCGACCTGAAAGCGCAGCGGCT